>JAFABA010000157.1 GCA_023426265.1 Bacillota bacterium | reverse complement strand
GCCAGTCGGACCGGTTGCGCCTACGCCGGCAGGACCAGTCGGGCCTGTCGGGCCTACGCCGGCAGGGCCTGTCGGGCCTGTCGGGCCGGTTTCGCCTACGCCAGTCGGGCCTGTCGGGCCGGTTGCGTCGGTTGCGCCGGCGGGACCTTGCGGGCCGATGGGACCCTGCGGGCCAATCGGGCCTTGAGGACCGGCGACGCCTTGAGGACCTTGCGGGCCGATGGGACCCTGAGGACCGGCGGGGCCTTGCGCGCCCTGCGGGCCTTGCGGGCCGATGGGGCCCTGAGCACCAGCGGGACCCTGGGGACCGATGGGACCCTGTGCGCCCTGCGGGCCTTGCGGGCCGATGGGGCCCTGAGCACCGGCGGGACCCTGGGGACCGATGGGACCCTGCACGCCCTGCGGACCTTGCGGGCCTTGCGGGCCGGCAGGACCTGTTGCGCCTACGCCGGCAGGGCCGGTCGGGCCAGTCGGGCCGGTGGCACCCGGTGCGCCGGAACCGGCGGGGCCGGTCGGGCCGGTGGGACCCGAGAAGCCCTGCGGACCCTGCGGGCCGGGGAACCCTTGCGGACCTTGCGGGCCAGGGAACCCTTGCGGACCCTGCGGGCCGGGGAACCCTTGCGGGCCTCTGGGGCCCGGGTCGCCCGGCCGTCCAGGGAACCCTTGCGGACCCTGCGGGCCACGCGGACCTACGCAGCAGTCACAGCAGTCAAAATCTCTGTTGCGATTGCTCAGGCTGTTACGGTTGCCCAAAGCGTTATTCCAGCCATTATTCGATCTATTGTTTCCGCATCCGTTTCTGTTGTTGCACCACATATTTCTATTCATAAAGCTGCCTCCTTGTTGTGTTTTGCTCGGCTACGGCTGTTCTCACAGCCACACAGCGGGTATTGCGGCCGCTGTATCGCCGAATACATGCTATGGCTGTAGTACTATATATATGTGTTTGTCACTATGTTTGTGAACGTATAAGGGTATTTGTGTGATAATCAAAGCGCCCGTATCCCCCATAAACACGGGATACGGGCGCTTTGGTCCGCCAGCTTAAACAAAATCTGCTGCGGCCCGGCTTGGGTCTCCCATATACTGATATTGTGGGGTATACTAAGAGGGTCAACAAAGGGAGGCTCGCGATGCGCATTGCGGTCATGAAAGTCAGCCTGCACGCCAACTGGGTGCACAGCCTCAAGGAAAAGCGCTCGGAAGTCAAAAGTCTCTGCGCTAAAATTAAGGCCAAGTTCAACGTATCCGTCGCCGAAGTGGATGAGCAGGATATCCATCAGATCATCGTGCTCGGCTTCGCCGCCGTCGTCACGGACGGGGCGCAGGGCGACAGCACGCTTGCGCATGTTCTGTGCTTTCTTGAAGAAAACACGCGGGCGTTTATCACCGACGTGGAGCAAACGATCTATTAATTACATTCAGATAAATTCCCTGCGCGCGGGCAGGAAATTTTCTACCACAAACGCGTGCTCCATACAAATAACCCCGTGGAGTTCATTCGATTGAAATATATAGCTGTCCCCCGCCTGTACAACAAAGGAACTGCCGTCTTCACGCAGGAATTGAAGCTTTCCCGAAAGCATGTACCCGTTTTGAATGTGCACATGATGGTGCAGCGGTATGGCAGCACCCGTCTGGAGTTCAAACTGGCACATCATGACCTCGTCGCTATAGGAAAGCGTCCTGCGGGTGACGCCGGGGCATTGTTCTACCGCTTTCACATCCGCGCAATTGATAACCGGCCGGTTTTCCATACAAAGCCTCCCGCTTTATGAATACGGTTTTATTATACGCATGTATTTCGGTTGTGCAAATCCTTTCTCGGCAATGGAATTTACGATATGAAGCCAGCCATGGTACATTAAGAAAGCACGCTCCGGTACAGGATGCCAGCACCCGCGGCGTCCAGCGTATCGAGTTCCTTTACACTTCTTAGAACATACTCTTTCGCAAGCACCGAAAATCCATTTTCGTCAAACACCTGCGCCAGGCGCAGCAATACGAATTTGGTATCCACATAGTTGAGCGCCCTCAAAAGCCGGTCCAGCGTTTCAAATGCCCTGCATTTCAATAGGCAGTCGAATACGCTCAGTATAAATGCAAGCTCCGCTTCCCCGCCGTCCGGAAATTGCCGGTCCCCCGGCGTTTCCCCTCCGGTCAGCGCGGCCATCAGCCCCGCCGCCGCCGTTTCATGCGGCGTGCCATGCGTTTTAAGATAATCTGTTGCCTCCCGCATCAGCTCCGAATCCTCTTCCATCAGGGAAAGCGCAAACAGCAGCTGCGCCCCCATGCGCGGCGCGCCCCGCAGCACGCGCCCTGTCCGCTCCTCCTCCCCGCAGGCTTCCCTAAGTGCGTCGGAGGCTTCTTTGTGTTTTCCCAGATAAAGCAGCGCCTTGCCCCGTACATAGCAAAGTTCCGCTTCGTGCCCCTCCGTTTCAGTAAGATCTTCCAATGCAGAAAGCGCCTGCCCGTACAACCCTTCGTTTAGGAGCACATCCGCCCCGACCAGCGCGTTTGGCGCATGGTGCGGGCTCGCGAAGCAGGAAAACAGCTTTTGACTTGCTTCTTCCTCCCCGTACATATGGCGGAATGCCTTCCCCAGCCGATACAACGCGCTGTAGAGCTGCGGCTTGCGGGAAAGCGCCTCCGAAAAAGCCTTGGCCGCCCGCGGATAATCATATAGCTCCAGATACAGCTCGCCCAAAGCAAACGCCGCGCGGTATGTGCCGCAGCCTGGCAAAAGCTCCAGCGTGGGCGGCGGCGCGCCCATTTTGAGGCAGGTTTCGAGGCTGTCTATGGCAAGCGTAAAGCGCTTGAGATTTTTTTCGATATCCGCGCGCAAGAACACCAGATCCGTGCAGCGCGGGTAAGCGGTAAGGCCCTCCCGTATGGTCTGCAGCGCTTTTTCGTGCCGTCCCAGCGCCGCATAGCAATTCACCATGCGCAGATACAGGTGCGGCCCGAAAGCGATGCGCCGGTCGTTTAATTTTCCAAGCGACGCTTCGTAGAACGAGATCGCTTTCTGATACTCTTTGAGCGAAAGGTACTCGTTGCCCATATTGAAAAGCGTAAACGGCTCATCCGGGTCGTTTTCCAGCTGTTTTTCAAGAAGCGGCAGATTTCGTTTGCGCTTCTCCTTGCGTTTGACAACGTCGTCGAGGTATCCGAAATGGTGGACCGTTACGTTGAGCGTGGTAAACCGCGCCGAAATGGTTTCTGCCTGCTTTGACGTGATCTGCTCATGGACCGCGCCATGGAAATAGTACTGCCCGTTGTTGCGCAGCAGGCGCAGCGCGTTGTGCAGGCTGTATTGATCGGGCGAATAGCTGCCCGTATAATTGCGTACGCGAAGGTGGGCCCCGTCGAGCTTCGTGGTTCGGATAAACGAAAGCAGCGCTTCGTGGTCCGCGCGGTCGATCGTTTCATCCGCGTCCAGAAGCAGCAGCCAGTCGCTTTTTGCCTTGGATATGGCGAAATTGCGGGCAAGCGCAAAGCTTTCCTCCCAGGCGTACGGGTATACGTCTGCGCCGAGTTCACGGGCCTGCTGCACCGTATTGTCTGTGGAGCCCGTATCCGCCACCACGATCTCGTCCACAATCTCCCGAACGCTCTCAATGCACTTTCTAAGGAAGGCCTCCTCATCCTTTACGATCATGCACAAACAAAGAGATACCCGTTGCTCCATAGCCGCTCCTTTATTTTGCCGCCCGAGACGGGCGGCAATTTCCATTACATCTGTCCGTTATAATACGCTGCGAATGTGGCCGGCGAGCCTGCCTCATACAAAAGCCGCGCATATCTTCCATATTTGCTGATGGCGATGATGAGCTTCGCGCCCACGTCCACCGGCAACTCATCGTTATCCACATCGAACGCATAGAGGTCATCGTCCGTGGTGGGGCTGACCTGCAGCGATATGGTGAACGGGTTGGCGCCGTTGTTATAGACAAAAAAGGACCCTGTCGTAATCTCTGAAATATCCGTACCGTCAAACACCACACCCGTGCCGGTAACGCCAGTTAGCGTCGTATTCGTTTCCGCAATGGCATGGCCGGATATGGTGATGCCGCCGCTTACGGTCAGAACCGTATTGGTAATTTCTACATCGCCCGTTATGGTCAAGGTAGTGTTCGTGATCTCTACGTCGCCCGTTACGGTCAGCGTGGTATTGGTGATCTCCACGTCGCCCGTTACCGTCAGCGTGGTATTGGTAATGGCAACATCGCCCGTTACCGTTAGCGTCGTATTTGTAATGGCGACGTCGCCGGTTACGGTCAGCAATGTATTGGTAATTTCCATCAAGCCGTTGACGGTAATTGCCGCATTGTCCACCAGCGTATGGAGCTGGCTTGATACCGTATTAAAAACCAGGTTATTCATTCACCCATCTCCTTTCGTTTCGTTTGCCGGCATATCTTCCGGGCAGTCGGCCATGGGAGGGGGATTGCCCATTATCAGCCGTTCTGCATTTGTACGTTGACCGCTATGCGCCCTTGAGGGGCGCCTACTGCGGCAACGCGGAGATATTTGGAAAACAGATATGGCGTAAGCGCGCCCAAAGCGCCCGGGGGCAGCTCCAGCCGCTGTGGATCTTCCATAAAATTCACGCCGTTCGGGCTGATTTCCAGATATGCCGTCACGGGGCTAAGCCCCGTATTCATGATAAATACCGTGATCGTCTTTGCGTCTTTTGTACAAAAAGGCCCGGTATAACGGGCCGCCTGCGAAAGCCTCAGTTCCGCCGCATATTCGCAAAAGCCGGTGCGCTGCGCGTTTTCCTGTTGCACGTTTTGCCTGGCCATGCAACACCAGCAACACCTTCTGTTGCAGCAGCTCATCTCTTTTCACCTCGCTTCCTCAGCGCAACACACCGAAACAAAAACCGGCGCAGATGCCCCTCTTACAACCATATATATGTTGGAGATTTCGATGTGTTCTTGCATATGGTGCCTATGTATGCCGTCACAGCAGGTCCATAAAGGACATATACTGCAGTAAAGATCAAATATTGTAATCTCAGGGCGTTACAGGAAATGAATATGCTTTCATTCAACAATGCGCCGCTGTTTCAGGCGCTTCTATACGCGATGCGGCCTTCGGGAGATAACGTCCCGGTTTCTGTGGATGCGGCGGGACGTCCGCTGCTGCAAATCAACGGAACGCAAGATATACGGGCCGATGCGCTGGATGTAAGAAACCTTTCCGCTGTGGCAGATACCGCGAACATCACCGCCACGGATTTTGACGTCCGTCCTTTAAACGGCGCGCAGGATTCGGTATTGCTCTACCAAAACGGTTTTTTCGTCACTTCCGCAACGCAAACGCTGGTGATCGGCGGCACGACGGTGCTTACGGTGGATACGGCACCTTACGCACGCAGCGCCTTTTTGGTCCGCGCGGACTTTATTTCGCTGTTGACCGCCGCAAGCCTACAGCTTGCGCCCGTCAACAACGCAAGCTACTACATCACCGATTCCACGCAGTCCGGCCTGATACTGGGGGGCGACTACCTGTTTGTGCCCAGCGTGTCCATCCGGTACATGCGCATATTCGCAACGGGCATAGGATCGCAGCTTACTGCGTACTATGTGGGCCAGATTTAAGAAAAGGCGAGGGCGAATTTACAGTGAACAACCTGGTATTCAACAAGCACGCGCGGAGCCTCAAAGCCGCGATTTACGGGCAATATTCCGATGAGCCCGTGCCCATTGCCGCGGATGTGGACGGCAATTTTGTGTTTTCCCCCGCGAGCGAGATCACCGTTACGGCCTCCAATTTCGATATCCGCAACCTGACGAGCGCGCGGGACACAGTGAACGTCACGGCGACGGATTTTGATATCCGCAGCTTAAGCGGCACGCAGGATTCCATCGCCGTCAGCGCCAAGGGGTTCATAGAAGCGCAGGCCACGCAGACGATCGGCTCCAATACGACCGCATTTTTGCTCACGCGGGAAATTGGCGCGTACGCCCAAAACAGCTATTTCCTGCGCAATACCAATCT
>JAFABA010000126.1 GCA_023426265.1 Bacillota bacterium | reverse complement strand
CTTTTGACCGCCGTGGCAATGGTGGTCGGTATCGTTATCGGCAGCGGCGTGTTCTTTAAAGCGGAAAAGATACTCACCGCTACCGGCGGCGACCTGCCTCTCGGCATACTGGCCTGGATCATCGGCGGGCTCATCATGATTATTTGCGCCTACACATTCGCCACGATGGCAACCAAGTACGAGTACGTCAACGGCCTTGTGGACTATGCGGACGTGGCTATGGGCAAGAAATACGGCTACTATGTGGGCTGGTTCATGGCAACCATCTACTACCCCACGCTGACTTCTGTGCTCGCCTGGGTCTCCGCGCGCTATACCTGCGTGCTGTTTGGCTTCTCCATTGTGGGTCCCGAGTGCATGGTGATTTCCTGCTTCTATTTGATCAGCAGCTACGCCATCAACGCCCTCTCCCCCGTCCTTGCTGGGAAATTCCAGGTTTCCACCACCGTGATCAAACTTGTTCCTCTGCTGCTGATGGCGGTGATCGGCACCGCGACCGGCCTTGTGAACGGCATGACCATAGAGAACTTCACCACCGCCGTCGTGCCGGTGGAAAAGAGCACCGCGCTCTTTACCGCGGTGGTTGCGACCGCGTTCGCGTATGAAGGCTGGATCGTGGCCACAAGCATCAACGCGGAACTCAAGGACGCCAAGAAAAACCTGCCCAAGGCGCTGCTGTTCGGCACGCTCATCGTCATGGCCGTGTACATCCTCTATTATGTCGGCCTCGCGGGCGGCATCAGCAACGCAGAAATGATGCAGAACGGCGAAGAAGGCGCAAAGGCCGCGTTCACCAAGATATTCTCCAACGTCGGCGGCACGCTTCTGTTTGTGTTTGTCGTGGTCTCCTGTTTGGGCACGCTCAACGGGTTGATGTTGGGCTGCACCCGCGGCATGTACACGCTGGCCGCGCGCAACGTCGGCCCCCGGCCGGAAATATTCAAACAGGTGGACAAGGCTACCAACATGCCCGCCAACTCCTCGATATTCGGCCTGCTGCTGTGCGGCTTCTGGCTGCTATACTTCTACGGCGCCCAGCTGACGGGGCCCTGGTTCGGCCCGATTGCGTTCGATTCCTCGGAGCTTCCCATCGTCACGATCTACGCGGCATATATCCCGATATTCATTATGCTGATGAAGAAGGAAACGGCGCTTTCCCCCTTCAAGCGGTATGTGATGCCCACGCTTGCCATACTCGGTTCCATATTCATGGTGATAGCGGCGATATTTGCGCATGGTATGAATGTTGCGTGGTACCTGCTGGTATTTGCCATCATCATGACGATCGGCAGCTTTTTCAGCCAGCCGGAGAAATCCTGACGGTATTTCCCAAAATTCTGCTTGCGCCCCCATCGGGGCGCATTTTTTATCCAAATAGATCAACTCCAAATCAAATTATTATAATAAATACATCAATTTCAATGGCGCATAAATATTGGGAGTGGTAGAATAAAGGGACGTGCTTCGATTTTCCCATCCTTTATTTCAATTGCATATAAAATCCTGTTCTTGACGGACTTTTGCTGACGGCTTACCAGTTAAGGCATTGGAGATTTTGCTTTGAAAAACATCATGGGATTCGCTCCAAGCCTCCGCCTGCCGGATAGAAAGGTTTTGGGAGAATTGCTCAAAACGGGGCTTCCCATTTTTGCCGAGCTGCTCCTGGTCAGCCTGTTCATCATGGCGGATATGGCGCTGCTAAAGCCCTGCGGAACGGTCGCGATCGCCGCAGTAGGGCTGACCGCCGAGCCCATCAACCTGATCGAGTTCGCCTTTTTCGCAATACAAACGGCGGTAATCGCAAGCACCTCGGGATGCTTTGCAAAAAACGAGACGTCGAATATCGGGCGCATATTCATCGCGTATTTAAAGCTGTGCACTTCGGCAATCGTCGTCATCTCAGTCCTTGCGGGGATATTTGCGGAACCTTTCCTGCGGCTTTTCGGAGCCATGGAGGATACGCTTCCCATCGCCGTGCCATATTTGCGCATCACTTTGGCGGCGCTGATATTTCGCCGCGTATACGGCGCGATCACCGCTGTGCTCAAAAGCATTGGCAGCCCCCAATGGTCTTTTCTCCTGAATCTGCTCGCAAACGCACTGAACATCCTGTTTGACGCGCTGCTGATCTATGGCATTGGGCCGTTCCCTGCGCTGGGGCCAATTGGTGCCGCGGTCGGCACGGCCCTCGGGTGCATGGTCGGGCTCATTTGCTCCATATTCATCGCACATAAGAAACTGAGACAGATCGATATCAAACTGGCGATCCGCGATTGGCTGTCTTCCTCATGGGCCGAAATCAAAAAGATCTGTACGGATACAGCCCCTATGCTGGGAGAAAAAATCATGATCCGCATCGGGATGTTTCTTTCGGTCCAGAAGATCGCTCTGCTTGGCGCTGCCCAGTTCGCGACGCACCGGATACTGACTTCACTTCAATACTTCTCCTTCCTGAGCGCGGAAGCGATATCCACAACCATTCTGATATTTACAAGCCAGGCTTTCGCAAAGCGCGACCGCGAGGAAGCGCAGCGCTATTTCTCGGGCGCGCTGTGCTACGGGATCGGGCTTGCCATATTCTTCGGATGCATTTACTTCTTCGGCTCGTCAGCGCTTATGGGCCTGTACTCGGAGGATGAGCAGGTGATCTCTATGGGCGCGCAGGTGCTGAAAATGATCGTGGTTTTCCAGCCGTTCCAGGCCGCCGCTCTCATATATGCCGGGGCTATGCGAAGCTGCGGGTGCGCGAGGATTCCTTCCTTCGTGACGTCGATCGGCATCGTCGTGATTCGCCCGGCGCTGGTTTATCTGCTGACGCCTTATCTGGGCGTATACGGCGCATGGCTCGCGATCTCCTGTGACGAGATTTTCCGAATGTTCGCACTACTTACGCAGCGAAGACGCATGTGGCTCAAATATGATGCGGTAAGCATGTAAATACAATAGGGCGGAACCCAGGATGGGTTCCGCCCTATTTATTGTGCAACGATTGTCTTGCCCGTTTATTCTTTTTTGGGTTCCAGTTTTATCATGCCGCTTACGCCGACCTTTTTGAGCAGCGGCAGCAACAGGTAGAGAAGGAATACGTAAACCGGGATGGTAACCGCCTGGTTGATGACCCGCAGGGGCAATATCGTTTCAAGCGGAACGCCATATAAGAGCACCAGCAAAGCCGTGTTGCAGATTACAGAGCAGAATATCTGGGAAGTGCCTACCGCGAAAAACAGCCTCGGCAGCGTCGCTTTCTGCCCCAACCTGAAAAAGAGGGCGGGCAGCAGCCCCGTCAATACCCCGACAATGGTAAACCACGGCATATATGCGCCCTTGGGAGAACTTACAAACTGTAAAATGTCCGTCAGCCCGCCCGCAATTCCGCCATACACCGGCCCAAACAGGATGCCGGAGAGTATGACCGGCAGCGCGCCCAGGCCGATCTTGAGGGAATATATCCCAAGCGGAAAGACCGGTATGCTCAACGGGCCCGAAAGCAGTACCGCAATGGCCGTGAGCAGCGCGCAGGTAACAAGCCGTTTTGTCTGAAACCCCGTTCTCATTGAAAAAAGCGCCTCCTGAGCGGGCGCATAAAAAAACGCCCGTTATTTTGGGCGCAACTTACCCAAACACTATGGGCGTATTGCGCAGCGGATGCGGCGATTGACCCGGGGCCACGCGGCCCGTTCGGGCAGAGGCAACTTCCCATCCCCTGCCGCATAAGCCTAAAGCTTATGCACAACGCCTACTCTGCTAATGGGAGTATACAAGGTATTGCGC
>JAFABA010000191.1 GCA_023426265.1 Bacillota bacterium | reverse complement strand
TCAAAGCCTGCCACCTGGTCCTTTTTAAAGTCCGAAGCCTGGAATACGGATACGTCGGCGCCTGCTCCCTTTGCGCCTTCCGCGATGTAGTTTGCCATGGCCTCGGTGTTGCCGGTGCTGCTCCAGTATACGATCGCTACTTTGCTCATAGTTCTCCCTCTTTTCTATCAATGTTATTGGTTTCTATTGCTTATTCGTTCCCAGGCTTCCCCGGTAAGAATAGTTTACCAAATCACTCGGGATTCATCGGTTGCATTTCCAACAAAATGCCAAATTTATGCCGCAATGGTCAACTGTTTGATGGACCTGCCCATGTCAAAGTGCCGCAGGTAAACCTCCGCGCATTTTTTATAGCGCGCAAAGCAGCGCGCAGCGTAGCGGGCGTCGCCGTAGACCTTCCAGCAGCCGCACAGCGCAAAATTGCGGCCGTTATTCCGGATAAAGCCCAATACATCCTCCAGCGGGTAGCTCAAAAACAGGCCGATCTCATGCGGAAAGCCCTTGCGCGTGCGAATGCGGCGGGAAAGCGTGGTAAGCACAGCTTCCGCAGAATCCGGCCGTTCATAGCCACAGACCATCAAAAACGCGCGCACGGCGGGAGAGGATAAGTCCTGCTCCAGCTTTGCGGGGCGATAGGCGTAAATAAGCGCGCCGCCTTGATCCCGGTTGAGCACCGCCAATCTCACGCCGCGGGAAGAAAGCTCCTTATCCCAGAAGCCGACTTGCGCGTCGGCATCCATACATGCGCAATGCTGCACACGAAACAGCCCGCCGGTTTTGAGGCCCGCCAGCGTGGGAGCGCAGTACGCCACCAGATTCCGTTCAAAAGTTTCCTGTTGCCTGCACATGTGCATATTATGCGCGCTGTACCTGTTCAAAATGCGAGGAGAGTATGCTTCTTAAGGCGGAGATGCTGCTGGAATGCACGCGCTCCACACATGCGTTCGTACGCTTCGCCTCGCACATGGCGCACTCCACCATCTTGTGGGAAACCGTATCCGTAAAGAGGATGAGAAGGTCGGGCGAGCCGATCTTGCGTTTTAATTCCCCTTTCATCTGTGTAAAGACCTTGGCCGTGCAGCCATAATCCTCACAGCACGATTTATAGAGGTGATGCATTTTACAGTTCCCGCCCACGATTACAACGCTCATGCTCCGGCTCCTTTCGTACCTCTTGTTAGTCTACTCTAACCAACTGTCTGAGAAAAAGAATGTACGTCGTCCATTCTGATGTATACTATATATGGTTAGAGGCGTCTAATCATTACTAGTATGGTAGGATTTTAGCATGCGGCTGCGCCCGCGTCAAGAAAACAAACAGGGATGCGGCGTTCCCGCTTGTAATCCCGGGCTAACACGGCTGTGAGAAGAATCTTCCCAACAGGCACGTTTTGGCCCGGCGCAAAATAGTTTGATAGCAGAAAAAGCTGTTTTCCGCACGCAGCATAAAGCATCAAAGGTGCCTTTGCTGCGGCGGTGGAAGCGCGAAATGGAGCAGCTATGGCTTTCCTCTTTCGACTGGGGGCGTACGATATGTTACCCGCTTTGCTTGGTTTACTGCTGCTGTATACGGCGCTGTTTTTGCTGCAGCGGTACTTGCGCAAGACACTGCGCGGCGGAATGAAATACAATACGAGAAAGGAACGCTAGGCCTTGAAACGGATGATGGAGGAGCGTGTCTACGGCATATCCTTAGAGGTGTTTTCACAGGAAGGAATTTGCTCCCTCTACCGCATGCCCTGCCTGGGCGGGACAGGCTATATGAAGCGCTACGCGCTGCTGCCCGGCGTGGATCTTGTATACAGCCGGTACGACGCGGAAAGCTGCCTGACGCAGTCCCCGACTGTCGGCACGCTCATGGAGATCAACCATTGCCGCTATGGGCGCTTTGAATGCGAATTCCGCAAGGGCAACTACGCGTACCTTGCCGCGGGGGATATTTGCGTCAACATGATGGGGCACTCCACCTCTTCCTCCAGCTTTCCGCTCAATGTATATGAAGGGGCGGCCATTATTTTAGACCTGCCCGCGGCACAACAGGCTTTCTCTCACGCGTTCCCCGGCATCCGGCTGGACCTAAGCCACCTGCAGCAACGTCTCTGCGGGGAAGGAGATATCTTCGTCAACCGTTCCACCCCGGCAATTGCCCAGACATTTGACTGCCTGTACGCGCAGGAGGATATGCTCACACCGGACTATGCGCTGTTAAAAGTGCTCGAAATCCTGCTGCTGCTTCGGGATATGCCGGAGGAAAGCCCCTGCGGCGTGCCTTATTTCAGGAAAGAGATCGCTTTGAGCGTGCGCGCGCTGCATGACGATATTTTGCGCCAGCCGGACGTGCACCTGCCCATAGACCAGCTTTGTGCCAGGTACTCTATCGGCTCCACGCTGTTAAAATCCGCATTCAAGGCCATCTACGGCCAAACCATCTACTCGTTTTTGCGGAAATGCCGCATGCAGACGGCGGCTGCTTCCCTGGAAAACGGAAGAAAGAGCATCGCGGCCATCGCCGCGGACGTGGGGTACGAAAACGCCAGCAAGTTTTCCGCAGCCTTCCGCGGGGTAATGGGCGTCTCCCCCTCCCAGTACCGCCAAAGCAGGCGCATAAAAGGGTTATAATGGCGCCTTTTTATTTTCTTAGCTTATCAATAATCCTCTTTTTTCAGGGGCTTTGCCCCCGAACCCCTTACCTAGGGACACGTCACTTAGGAATCCCTTACGTCAATTTCTTTTCTTTCTATACTCCCACATATATGCCATAATGACGCGCCCGTCCTTTTGGAGCAGGACGCGTCCTTTTGGAGTGGAAAACCCAAGTTGCCTGCTATACAATCGCATTGGTTAGATGTCGCTAACCCGATAGTACAATCTGGGTGCGAATGCCCATGTGAAAAGGAGGTACCATGGAACATAAAAAAAAGACCGGTATCCCGCGGCTTTTGGAGTTTGCCGGAGCGCACAGACCCCTTGTGGCGCTTTCCGGTGTGTTTTCCGCGCTTTCCGCCGTGCTGATGCTTTCCCCATTTGTGTGCGTGTACTTTGCGCTGCAGGAGACTCTGACAGCGCTTATCACCAGCGCGCCGCTTATGTCTACCAAGCTGACCGATTACGGATGGCTGGCGGTAGGGCTCGCGCTGGGGGCGCTCCTGCTCTACTTTGCTTCCCTGATGTGCTCGCATCTTGCGGCGTTTTACACCATGCGCAACATGCAGGTTGTCCTGATGCGGCACCTCACACGGCTTCCGCTCGGATATTTTTCACAGAACACTACGGGCAGGCTGCGGAAAATCATAGACGAAAACACGGCGCAGACGGAAACGTTTGTCGCCCACCAGATCCCGGACCTGATCGGCTCGTTCGTGACCCCGTTTGCCATACTCGCCATGCTGTTTTTGTTTGACTGGCGCCTGGGGCTACTAAGCCTTATCCCCCTCATCATCGGCTTTGTGATTGAAATGAAGATGATGGACCAGGAAAATTCGGGGTTTTTGAAGAAATACCAGAACTCCCTGGAGGATATGAACCGCGAGGCTGTGGAATATGTGCGCGGCATCTCGGTGGTGAAGGTCTTTTCCCAGACGGTGCATTCCTTTAAGAACTTTTACGCTTCCATCATGAGCTACAAAAAATATGTAGCCGCCTATACACTTTCCTGGCGCACGCCGATGACGCTGTTTACCACCGCCATACACGGCACGTTCTTTTTGCTGATCCCGGTGGGCATCCTTCTTACAAACAGCGCCGCGAATACCGGAAACTACCTGCATATTCTTTTGAGCGTGATCTTCTACATCCTGTTTACCCCGGCCTGCGCCATGATGCTCAACAAGATGATGTACGCGGGCAGTTACTTCCTGATCGCGCAGGAATGCGTGCGGCGAGTGGATTCGATTCTCGATGAAAAGCCGCTGCCCCAGCCGGAGCGCCCGAACGCGCCCAAAGGCGCTTCCGTAGAATTCCGCAACGTTTCCTTTACCTATCCCGGCGGCGGCGTACCCGCCGTGAAAAACCTGTCCTTTTCTGTAAAGGAAGGGCAAACCGTGGCGCTTGTAGGCCCTTCCGGCGGCGGAAAAACGACCGCGGTGCATCTCATTCCCCGGTTCTATGATGTAGACGAGGGCGCGGTGCTCTTGGGCGGCGCGGATGTGCGGGATATCGCGCATAAAGCGCTGATGGACACCGTCTCCTTTGCGTTCCAGAACACGCGGCTGTTTAAGGCGAGCCTTTTAGAGAATATCCGCGCGGCGCGCCCGGAAGCCACGCGGGAGGAAGCGCTGCGCGCTGCCGAAGCCGCGCAGTGCGGCGATATCTTCGAAAAGCTGCCCCAGGGCATCGACACCGTGGTGGGCACAAAGGGCGTCTACCTCTCCGGCGGCGAGGCACAGCGCATCGCGCTTGCGCGCGCCATATTGAAGGACTCCCCCATCATCGTGCTGGACGAGGCCACGGCATTTGCGGACCCGGAAAACGAAGTGAAGATCCAGCGGGCGTTTGAGGCACTCACAAAAGGCAAGACGGTGCTGATGATCGCCCACCGGCTTTCCACCGTGCGACGCGCGGATACGATACTGGTGCTCAACGAGGGCGAGCTTTTGGAGCAGGGCACGCATGAGGAACTGCTGCAAAAAGGCGGCATGTACGCCGCCATGTGGAACGAATACGAACGTGCCGCCGCCTGGGGTGTGGGAAAGGAGAAAAGCCATGTTTCGTAAGCTATTTGCCTTAAGCGAGCAGGGCGACCGGGACCTAAAGCGCGGCATTGCCGCCTGCACGGGCGCGAACCTCTCTCTGATGCTGCCCGTGACGCTGCTGTTCATGCTATTGGAGCAATTGCTGCGCCCGGTGTTCGGGGTACCCCAGGCGCCCGTGAGCGTATGGCTCTATACAGGACTTGCCGCACTTTTGCTGCTGGTCATCTATTGGATCCACAGCATCGAGTATGCCGAAACCTACGTTTCCGCCTACAACGAAAGTGCGAACCGCCGCATCACCATGGCGGAAAAGCTGCGCAAGCTGCCGCTTTCCTTTTTCGGCCAGCGCGACCTTTCGGAGCTGACCACCGCCATGATGGGCACCTGCACGGAACTGGAGCATACGTTTTCCCATGCCATCCCGCAGCTTTTTGGAGCAATCATCTCCATACTGCTCGTCACTATCGGCCTCTTTTTCTATGAGTGGCATATGGCGCTCGCGCTATTTCTGCCGCTGCCGGTAGCTCTGCTGCTGGTGGTAGGGAGCCGCAGGCTTCAGCAGAAGATGAGCAACAAAAAATATTCCGTAAAGCTCGCCGCCGCCGACGGCATACAGGAGGCGCTTGAAACCATGCGGGAGATCAAGGCCTGCAACCGCGAGACAGAATACCTGGAAACGCTCAACGAAAAGTTTGATAACGTAGTAAAGGCCTCCATTCACACGGAGCTTGTCACCGGCTCTTTCGTGGTATCGGCGCAGGCCGTGCTGCGGCTGGGTCTTGCGCTTGTTATTTTGACAGGCGCCACGCTTCTCATTTCCGGGGAAATTTTGTTCCTGCAATATCTTGCGTTCCTTCTTGCCGCATCCAGGCTGTACGACCCGCTCGCCACCGTTCTGATGCAGCTTGCGGAAATATTCAACGCCAAGGTCAGCATCGGCCGCATGCAGGAGATCGAAAACCAGCCGGTGCAGGAGGGTGGAACCGAATTCCGCCCGGACGGCTACGACATTCGCTTTGAGCACGTCACCTTCTCCTATAACGAAGACAATGTGCTCAAGGATGTTTCCTTCACCGCCAAGCAGGGCGAAGTCACGGCGCTTGTGGGGCCCTCCGGCTCGGGCAAGAGCACGGCAGCCAAGCTTGCCGCCCGCTTCTGGGACGTAAACGGCGGCAGGGTGACGATCGGAGGGGTGGACGTGAAATCCGTGGAGCCGGAAACGCTATTGAAGGCGTTCGCCATCGTGTTCCAGGACGTGGTGCTCTTCCGCGATACCATCATGGCAAACATTCGCATCGGAAAGCGGGACGCGACGGATGAGGAAGTTTACGCCGCCGCGCGCGCCGCGCAGTGCGACACGTTTGTGCGCCGCTTCCCGGAAGGGTACGATACCGTCATCGGCGAAAACGGCGCCACGCTTTCCGGCGGCGAGCGACAGCGCATTTCCATCGCCCGCGCGCTTTTGAAAAACGCGCCGGTGATCCTGCTTGACGAGGCAACAGCCTCCCTGGATGTAGAAAACGAAACGGAGATCCAAACCGCGCTTTCTACGCTTATCCAGGATAAGACGGTGCTGATTATCGCCCACCGCATGCGCACCGTGGCGGGTGCTCACCATATCGTGGTGCTGCAAGACGGCCATGTGCGCGAACAGGGTGTGCCGGACGCGCTCTATACGCAAAACGGCCTCTACCGCCGCATGGTCTCCCTCCAGCGCCAAAGCGCGGACTGGGCGATCAACGCATAATGCGATAACCGAACAACGAAGCCCGTGCATAAAGGCGGATAGTACCGCCCCCTGCACGGGCTTTTCATATGCTTTCATTATGAGCTATTTCTTTTTCTTCTGGTACCGTTCCTCTTCGCTGAAGATGCAGCCGCAATATTTTTGCATGTACAGCCCAAATTCCCTCGCCTTTTGCTGCCCATCCCTAAAATGCGGGCGGAAATCCCGATATAAAAATGCAACTCCGTATTTTTGCGCCATATTCTCCCCCGTCTCCCGCAGCAGCTCGTGGTTCTGATAGGGGCTTATCAACAGCGTTGTGGAAAACTGTTCATAACCGTTCTCCGCGGCATAGCGCGCGGTTCCTTCCAGCCGCATTTCGTAACAGCGTGCGCAGCGGTTATCCAGCGTGGGGGTCACCGCAGCCAGGAACGGCCTGAGACCGTATTCATCCCGCAGCACGTATTGAAGCGCATTGTTTTCTGCGTATGCAACAAGCGTTTCCTTCCGGCTCCGGTACTCCGTAAACGGATGGATGTTGGGGTTGTACCAATAGAGCGTAGGCTCTATGCCTTCGTTGCGCAACGTATTGACGCATTCTATAGAACAGGGTGCGCAGCAGGCGTGCAGAAGCGTTTTCATGTCTTTCTCCGTAAAAAGTCTTTCGTTCTGTATTCTATTATAGCACGCGCATGCCCTCATCCGCTGGACGCTTTCGTGTCCTTGCGGTATCTTTATACTTGGTAAGTTAGAAAGTTAATAGAAGTGAGGTGAAAGCTATGCCCTATGGCCCTGACCCAAACGCGGTATATCCCAACGAGACAATGAAGCGCGTCTGTTTTATCAAGAACGTCGTCACGCGCCCCAACATACTGGTGGGCGATTATACGTACTATGACGACCCGGAGCATCCGGAACGCTTTGAAGAGCATGTGACGCACCATTACGAGTTTTTAGGCGACCGGCTCATCATAGGAAAATTCTGCGCCATAGCAAAGGGCGTGGAATTCATTATGAACGGGGCCAACCACCGGATGAACTCCGTCACCACCTACCCGTTTAACATCATGGGGCATGGGTGGGAAAAAGCGACGCCTTCCTTAAGCGACTTGCCTTTCAAGGGGGATACGGTGGTCGGAAACGACGTATGGATCGGCCAGAACGCGACCATACTGCCCGGCGTCACGATCGGGGACGGCGCGATCATCGCGGCCAACGCCACAGTGGCCCGGGATGTTCCTGCCTACCACATCGCGGGCGGAAATCCCGCGCGGGTACTCCGCGCCCGCTTTGACGGAGCTTTGATTCAATACCTGTTGGAACTCAAATGGTGGGACTGGCCTGCGGAAAAGATATTTTATACCCTTGATGTGCTGTGCAGCGCGGATTTGGAGCAGATCAAACAACTATAAGAATGCGGGGAGCGCTTCTGCGTCCCCCGTTTTTATTTGCTAAATATTGCGTACAAGCTGTCCGCGCGCAATATGCCCCGGTTGTGCGGGCATGGGCGGTACAGGCCGCGGGTCCATTGCGGCGTAGTTGGGAACAGAAGCGGCTGCAACATCTGTAAATGTAATCGGGAGTCCTGCCGAGCAAGTAAAACTCACGCCGTTCTGCAGTTGAAAGTGCAGGTGCGGCTCGGAGCTGTTGCCGGAGTTCCCGCAGCGGGCGATACCCTGTCCCCGCTTGACCGTCTCCCCCACCTTTACGTTTATGCTGCCCGGCTGCAAATGCGCCAGCAAACTATATTCCCCTTGCGCGTGGCGGATAAGGATGTAGTTGCCGCGCATATCAGGAGCGGCGCAATCCGCCCGGCCGTCCCCGGAAATACGGCTTTCCTTGTAGTTCCCCTGTAATTCTGCTACTTCTCCATCCGCAGGCGCTAAAATCTCTCTGCCGTAGCAGTGGTAACTTTCCGCCTGCTTCGTATCCCCCGCGTGGCTTTTACCGGATTCATCCAGCACAATAAAGTCATATGCATAGCGCTGCACAGGGATATCCCAGGAATGGGAATACTCTTTTTCCACACTGCCGTTCACCACCGTCCAGGCGCCGAAAAACGGCAGGGAATATTGAATTTTGCAGCGGTAATTGTCTTTGCCGGGAATGTTTTTTCCATAGCGCAGGGGGACATATATCATCCCCCAGATTTGCCCGAGAGATTGCACAAACAACGGTGCGTTACAGAGAATTTCCAACAAACCAAAGAGCCAGAACAGCCACAGGTAATCGAATACCGGATGTTTAAAGACCAAGCCGGGCAGGCCAAGCAGGCCCACATACTTCAATCCGGAAAAGATACGCATCGCTCTGCTTCTCATGCTTCCTCCCCGCTGAAATGAAACAGCTCCTCCACCGTGCAGGAGAATACCTTTGCGACATCCATCGCCAGCTTTAAGGAGGGATTATATCGCCCGTTCTCCAGATTGACAATGGTTTCCCGCCGCACGCCCACCAAAGCGGCAAGCTCCTCCTGCTTCATATTGTGTTTTGCGCGGTATTCACGCATTTTTGTGATGAGCGCCATGGTTACTCTCCCCGCTGCTCCCGCAGCTCCAGCACCACCAGCGCGCCCGTAAAGGAGAGTACGGAAACAACGAAACAGGCCGAAAGCACCATGCGGCCCGTAACCAACTCCGGCGCAAGCGCGCGCAGCGCCAATGCGATGCCGGTCGCCGCAACGCCTGAAAAGAAGCCGATACTTGCGGATCTTCGGACGGTATGCATGAACATTTCATCCGGCGTTACAAAGAAATAACGAATGTAAACAAGAAACCCAAATGCGCTCAGCATGCTCTTGTCGCCTATCGCCAATCCTAATACGCCCAGCAATGACAGAAGAGATAAAAAGCCCAAAGGATTGCATTTCATGATGTCCTCCATGTGGTATATTTCCAACTTTATGTTAGAAATATACCACATAAATTTTATGCCGTCAATAAAAAAAGAGGCCCCTGCCTCCTTTGTAGTTATCAGTAATTCTTGCTCTATCTTCCCAATATCGCCTCGTAGATATCCTGCAGCGCGTCGGCGCTGAAATATTCAATCACGATCTTGCCGCGTTTTTTGCCGCCGGTAATCTTTACCTTGGTGCCCAGGCGCTCGCGCATGCGCTCCTCCGCGTCGTAAAGGTCGGCGTCCACGGGCTTTTCTTTGCGGGGCTTTTTCTCTCTGGCCTCCTCCCCTGCCGCGACCTTTACCATCTGCTCCATGGCGCGCACGGAGCAGCGGCTTTCCGCCGCCTGCCGGGCCAGGCGTTCCTGCACGGCGGCGTCCTCCAGCACGGCGAGCGCGCGTCCATGCCCAGCGGAAAGCGCGCCGGAGCGCACGAGCTTTTTGACCGGCTCGGGCAGGTTCAATAGGCGAAGCGCGTTTGCCACCGCCGGGCGGGATTTACTTAGGCGCTCGGATACTTCCTCCTGCGTGAGATCGTGCTGCTGCATCAAAAAAGAAATGGCGGCAGCCTCCTCTATGGGGTTGAGGTTCTCACGCTGGATGTTTTCGATGAGCGCGATCTCTAAAATTTCATCCGTACCGAAGTCCCGCACCACCACGGGCACCTTCTCTAAGCCTGCGAGCTTCGCGGCGCGGTAACGGCGCTCGCCGGTGACAATCATGTACCGGTCCCCGTTTTTGCGCGCAACGATGGGCTGTACCATGCCGTGGCGCTTTAAGGAGCCCGCAAGCTCCTCCAGACGTTCTTTGTCAAATTCTTTGCGCGGCTGGTCGGGGTTGGGGTACAGCTTAGAGATGTCAAGTTCTCTTACGCCTGCCGCGTCCGGCCTGGCTGTCGCGTCAAAATCCCCCAGCAGCGCGTCAAGACCGCGCCCAAGCCCCGTTGGTTTTTTCATGCCCGCCATGTGTTACGCCTCCTTCTCCAAAAGCTCCTGCGCAAGCTTGCTGTACGCGATTGCGCCGACGCTCTTGGGATCGTATGAGGTGATGGGCAGGCCGAAGCTCGGCGCTTCGCCCAATCTGACCGAGCGAGGGATGATGGTGTCGTAGACCTTGTTTTTAAAGAACTTCTTCACCTCGGAGACCACCTGGGTGGAAAGGTTGGTTCTTGCATCGTACATGGTGAGCACCACGCCTTCCACATCCAAAGCGGGATTTAAGTGCATACGCACCAGCTTAACGGTGTTCATTAGCTGCGATAACCCTTCAAGCGCGTAAAATTCGCACTGGATGGGCACTAAAAGTGTGTTTGCGGCGGTGAGCGCGTTGAGCGTCAGCAATCCCAGCGACGGCGGGCAATCGATGAATATATAGTCATACTCCGCCTGAACGCTTTCGAGCGCGCGCTTTAACACGTGTTCGCGCGCCATCATGCCCACCAGTTCCACTTCCGCGCCCGCAAGCTCGATCTTGGCAGGAAGGATATGTAAAAGAGGCGTGCCGGTCATAATTTTAACTTCCGGGGTGGGTATGCGGTTGATCAAAATATCGTAGGTGGATTTCCGGACGCCCTCCTTATCCACCCCCAGGCCGCTGGTGGAATTGCCCTGCGGGTCCAAATCCACAAGCAATACGCGCTTTTTCTGCTCCGCGACGCATGCGGAAAGGTTTACGGCGGTGGTCGTCTTGCCCACCCCGCCCTTCTGGTTCGCAATGGCGATGATCTTTGCCATATCCGTACTCCTTTTGTTCCGTAAGCCTGCAGCCTCGCTGTCTTTCTCCACACAGGCAAGCCAGTTTTCAACGAACCCCGGCTCTATGAACAGCGTCGGCTGCGGCCCGACCGGGGTTACATCCATATTCATTTCCTGCATTGATCTCTAATTCCGCTCTATATGTTGTATTGTTTTTGGCGTACAAAACCATTATAGGCTATTTTTTGGCGGGTGTATAGGCGTAAAGTCTTTAAAAAAAGCAGTGGGGCTATAACAACCGGGCAGGATATATTGTTTCACGTGAAACAATATATCCCGCCCATGAACAGCTTATTGTGTATGCTTTAGCCCAAACTCAGCCCTTCGCCTGCTCAAACTCGGCACGCATCTCGGCGGAAGGCTCCCTGCCCAGCAGCGAGACCAATACGATCACGATGCAGGAAACGACGAACGCGGGCAGCAGCTCGTATATGCCGAACACGCCGCCCATGGGGCGTATCAGCAGCTTCCATATAAATACCATCGCGCCACCCGCGCACATGCCGGAAATTGCGCCCGAGCGGGTAGTCCGCTTCCAGAACAGGGAGAAGAGCATCAGCGGCCCGAATGTCGCGCCAAAGCCCGCCCACGCGAAGGACACCACCTTGAATATCACGCTGTTTTCATCCAGGGCAATGAGTATGCCGATAAGCGTAATCACAAGCAGCGTGATGCGGGAAACGCGCATGATCTGCCGGTCCGTCGCCTGTTTTTTAAGAATGCCCTGATAGATGTTCTTGGCGAATGCCGAGGACGCGATCAGCAGGTATGAATCCGACGAGCTGATGGTGGCCGCCAATATCCCTGCCATGGCAAGCCCCGCGATAAGCGGCGGCATCAGCCTGGTGCTGACCAGTATAAATACGTTTTCAGATTGGCCGACAGTGGTGAGTTCCGCCGGGAACAACGCGCGGCCAATCAACCCAATCGCCACCGCCGCCGTCATGGAAATGATCACCCACACCGTCGCGATGCGGCGGGAGCTTTTGAGCTCCTCTTCCTTGCGGATCGCCATGAAGCGCAGCAGCACCTGCGGCATGCCGAAATACCCAAGCCCCCAGGATAATGTGGAGAGTATGGTCAGAAACCCGTACGCACCCGCAGGGCCAAACAGGGCCGCCCCATTTTGCGCCTGCTGCACGCCGTTAACAACCTCAGGGCTCGCGATGCCAAAGAAGGCGAGGAAGCCGGGGATGTTCTGCAAGTTCTCCCCTACCGCATTCAATCCGCCAGCCGCCGCGGTGGATACAATAAGCGTGCCGATCAACGCTATGATCATGACGATTGCCTGCATGAAGTCCGACGCGCTTTCGGCTAAGAATCCACCTAAGAATGTGTAGGCCACAACGAACACCGCGCCCAATATCATCATGCTCTGGTAGGAAAGCCCAAACAAAGTGCTGAACAGTTTCCCGCAGGTAACAAAGCAGCTTGCGGCGTAAACCGAGAAGAACACAAGGATAAACAGCGCCGCGATGCTCATGATGCCGTTTTTCTTATCATGAAAGCGGTTGTTGAAAAATTCCGGTATGGTAATGGCGTTGCCCGCCACCACGGAATACCGCCGCAACCGCTTTGCCACCAACAGCCAATTCAAATATGTTCCCAGCGCAAGGCCGATCGCCGTCCAGAACGCGTCGGCAAGGCCCAGCCAGTAAGCGACGCCCGGGAGGCCCATCAGCAGCCAGCCGCTCATATCCGAAGCTTCCGCACTCATAGCGGCCATCCACGGCCCCAGGCTCCTTCCACCCAGGAAGTAGTTTTCCGAGCTTTGATTGGCCCGTTTCGCGTAATACAGACCGATTCCGATGACCGCCAGCATGTAACAGGACATGGCGATCAATACCTGTAAAGAATCCCCGCTCATTTACATTCCCCCAACTTTATTTTTTGGATACGTATACAGAAAAGATGAGCATCTTTATCCTCATGTTCAACATTATAAACTGTAATGCATAGAAGGTTCAATGTTTTTTGCCTTGACGGGATGCTTTATTCCAAAAAATCTGCTGCATGTTTATTAAATCCGGAACCCTGGCCATGCAAAGTGCGGATATGCGCATTTCCTGTCACGCATCCAGGGTGCAGCGTACTATCGATTTTCTGCGCGGCAATGGCCTCTTTTTCTAGTGATGGCATACATATGTTTCACGTGAAACAATCGCCGCCTTTTCATATATTTGGCGCATTGTAGGCTTGTTACAGGTGTGCTAGACTCCAAGCAGGATAGTATTTGTTGTTGGGGGAGCCAAATGAAGAACGGAGCGTTGTTTCAAAAAGCGGAGGATTGTTACGCGAACGGAAACTACGAAACGGCGCTGGAATTGTTTACACAGTTTAGCCGCGCGGAGGAATCCGAGGAATGCCTCAATTACATCGGCTGCTGTGCGCTGGTCCTTGGGAACTATCAGGAAGCCATTTCCCGCTTTGAAGCGTTGATTGCACAAGACCCGAACTGGGTTCGCCCGGTGTTCAATTTGGGCCGCGCATATCTTGCCCTTAATGAAAACCAGAAGGCGCTGCAATATTTTAAACGCGCCGAGCGCATGAATTCATTCCACGTGGACGCGCTTTATTATCTTGGCGTATACTACGACAGCGTGCGGGATTATCGGACCGCAAAGAAATACTACAAACGCTCGCTGCGCATCCAGTTCACGCAGTCCGAATGCCACCAGAACCTTGGCGTTTGCTACCTAACGGATGGCGCGTACGCCGCGGCGCTGGAGGAATTTACAATCGCTTATGAACAGGACCCGTCCAATCTGGAGGCGTACTATTGCCAGGCGCTCGCACTGATGTATTCCGGCCGCTATCAGGAAGCGCTTGACCGGCTGCTTTCCTTAATACAGCACAGGCCGGACAACGTATCCTATATGAAGGACATTGTGCATTGCTGCTGTAAAATCAGGGACGTCAAGCGCGCACTGTACTGGAACGGG
>JAFABA010000093.1 GCA_023426265.1 Bacillota bacterium | reverse complement strand
GGCGCGCAGTTTGACCCGCGGGCAGTGGAGATCTTTGCGTCTCTCAAACAAACATTTCGTGATATCTGCCTGTGCTATGCGGATCAGGATTCTATGGAGCAACCCGTCTTATTCGAGCTGCCTTCGCTGCCCAAAACATTTTCATAATCGCCACGATCGTTCTTGCCTCCCATCTGCGGCCACGTTACTATAAAAGAGCAATAGCCGATATGAGGTGCTCTATGAAAGTTGTAATAGCTATCGATTCATTTAAAGGAAGCATGACCTCCCTGCAGGCGGGCAACGCCGTAAAAGAGGGAATTTTGCGCGCTGTTCCAACCGCGGATGTTGTGGTGCGGCCGCTCGCCGACGGCGGCGAGGGCACGGTGGACGCGCTTGTGGACGGCCTGGGCGGCGAAAAGCTTACGGCGCGGGTAAAGGGCCCGCTCGGCGAACCGGTGGAATGCGCGTACGGCATACTCCCGGATAAGGGTCTGTCCATTATGGAAATGGCGGGCTGCTGCGGCCTGACGCTTATACCCCCGGAGCAGAGGAACCCCCTGCATACTACAACTTACGGCCTGGGGGAACTGATCCGCCACGCGATGGACCGGGGCTGCCGGGATTTTTTGATTGGCATTGGCGGCAGCGCAACAAACGACGCGGGGATAGGCATGCTCGCGGCGCTCGGCTTCCGGTTTTATACGCAGAATGGGGAAAGCGCGGGAATAACCGGCGGCGCGCTGAAAACGGCGGAGCGCATCGATGTTTCCAAGGCGGATCCGCGCCTTAGTGAATGCCGTTTCCGCATCGCGTGCGACGTCAACAATCCGCTCTACGGCCCGCAGGGCGCGGCGTATGTCTACGCGCCGCAAAAAGGAGCTACGCCTGAAATCGTAAAAGAATTGGATGAAGGATTATCCCATTTTGCCGCTGTCTGCTCCCGAGCGCTCAGCGCGGAATTCCATCACGCGCCGGGTGCGGGAGCCGCGGGCGGCCTCGGCTACGCGTTTGCCGCGTTTTTGAACGCCGATTTGACCCCGGGCGTGGAGCTTGTGCTGGACGCCATTCAGTTGGAGGAGGACCTGAAGGATGCGGACTATGCGGTGACCGGCGAAGGCCGCATGGATTTCCAGACCGCCATGGGAAAGGCGCCCATCGGCGTTGCGTCGCTCGCAAAGCGGCATGGCGTTGTTGCCATCGCATTTGCAGGGGCAACCGCGGACGACGCGGCGGAAGTGAACAACCACGGCATCGACGCGTATTTCGCGATCCCGCAGGGTCCGCTTACGCTAAATGAAGCCATGGAGTTTACCCGCGCAACAAAAAATCTCTCCTCCCGCGCGGAGCAGGTGTTCCGGGTAATTGGGGTGTGTAAAAGGCCTTAAGCAAAGCCGTATAAAAGCAAAAAGTGCGCACACGCGCACTTCAAACTGTCAACAAACCCTTTCGGGGGCTTTGCGCCCGAGCCCTCACCCAAGGGACACATCCCTTGGGAATCCCTTCGTCAGAAACGCCCTGAAACAGGGTGTTTCTAAAATGGGTTTTAGGGCTGTTACGGCCCTAAACGGAGGTTTGGGGGACGTAGCCAAACGCCGCCTGTGGCGGGAAAAGTGCAGCGCAGTCCCAGTAAGCAAGGGAGCATAAAATATGCGACCATTGCGAACTGTGGCGCCAGAGCCTCCAAGCATTACTTTTTATTTCTTTATTCCGCGGGAAGCGAATCCAAAAACGCCAGCATGATGTTGATGAACTCTTTTGGCTTCTCATAATGCACGCCGTGCCCGGATTTCACGTCCACCAGAATGTTCCCCGGTATCAGCTCATGGGCGCGCTGCGCGTCCTCCCCGCTCATAGCGGCAAGGAGCACGCCGTCTTTGGAATAGCTCCAGTTTGCGTGGATCAGCACGGACGGGCAGCGGATACGGGCCAGCGTTTCCGCCTGATCATACCCAATGAGCCAGGTATCGTCGTAGAAGGTATCCCCAAAGCGAAGGTCGTACTCGCCAGAGAGAAGATCAAACGCGCGGTTCACGGACGGCGGCAAAAAGAATATCCGCAAGCGTTTGCCCGGGTTTTTGTCGAGATACGAGTAAGCGTATTTTTTAATACCTTTCCAGGACCCGCCAAAGAGGTTTTGCAGATATGTGTTTTCCAGGTAGAAGCAGACATAGTCCGTTTCTTTGTTCTGGTTCAAAAACCGGTGGATGGGCTCAAAGCTATTCAGCCATGCGAAGGAGGTTTCCCGCCGCCCGGCCTCCGTGGAGAAAAACGGAGGGTCCTCAAGAACGATTCCGCGCACGTTTTCCGGCGAATTGGCGGCAAGCCACGCCGTCAACAAACCGCCGGACGAATGGCCGGAAACGATGGCGGGCGAGCCGATTGCCTGCTCCATAAACCAGATAAAATCGTTCCCCATGGCCGTAGCCGAATATTTCGCAGGATTTTTGCTGGAGCCGCCATGGCCATGGCAATCCACCGCGAATATATGAAAGCGCTTGGAAAGTTCAGGGAGCACCTTCACATAATCCTCCCAGCTTGTCATCTGCCCGTGAATCAGAAGCAAAGGCGGCCCATTATCCGGCCCCTCCCCGTAATTGAGAACGGTGCCGTCGGCCAGCACGGCCTGCTTTTCTGCAAAGCCGGCGCCGCTTAACCGTTTCTCGGTCCCCTTGTCGTAATTCATGTTGTTGTAGGAGTATATTGCCGCCGCGATGACCGCAAGCAGCAACAGCCCGCCCAGCGCAAGCAGCACGATTATTACCATCTTTCTCACTCCCGCTTCTCGTTTGAAGCTTGTTTGGCCGCCTTCACGGCATTCGCAAAACGAAGGCCGTCCTCCTTTTCCGGGGACTGCCCCGGGTCTTCCGCCGCCCGCAGAAAAATTTCATCCGCAATCTTATCAAAATAATCCTGCCGCTGAATAGCGATGCCCCGGCTGACGTCCGCAAGCAGCAGCAATGTGTCCCCGGGGCGGATGTTGAACATATCCCGCGCCTCTTTGGGGATGACGATCTGCCCCTTCGGCCCCACCTTGACGGAGCTCATGTATTTGCCAAAATCCTGCACGGTATTCTCCGTATTCCGATCCGCCATGTTGTCCCCTTCTGTTGTATAACTAGTATAACTTATTATACTAGTTTCGATGCAGTTTGGTCAAGATTATCCTCCTGCTAAAAGGAAAATACTGCCGGTCACCCTTTTCGGATAATCGGCAGCATGCACGATTTCATTTACATCACCGCTAGAGCACAAGCTCCCAGCGTTCCTCCGTTACCCCGCTGCCCCATTCCGGGTTTTCATGCGTATGCGTCAGCACGAACCCGTTCTTTGCGTAGATGTGCCGCGCGGCTTCGAGAATGCTTATGGTCTCAAGGAAGACAAACCGGTACCCTTTGCTGCGGCAAAACTCCAGCGCTCGATCCACCAGCCTGTTTCCCAAGCCCTGCCCCCGCACGCTTGGCTCAAGCAAAAAGTACCGAAGCTGCGCGGTATCCTCTTTATTCCGCACGATAACGATGCTCCCGACCGGGCACCCGTCCTGCTCCGCGATCAGCATGCATTCACTTCCGGCATCAAACGTTTCTGCAAACCGCCTTACGCCTTCTTCCACATACGCCCCGAATACGGGCGAGAGGCCGTATTCCTGCGCATAAAGTTCCTTGTGCCGGGTGATGACGTATTCGATATCCGGTAAAGTAAAATCGCGGATGATAGCTTTTTGCAGCGCGTCGGACAATTTTAACTGAATGACTTTCATCGCCTGCGTGATCTCTGAAATAGCAGATTCGCTCAGCGGCGCGGTCAGCTTTAATAACTGCTCTTCCGACCTTCTGTTGAGCTCCCGCGACGCTTCAATCCCCGCCTGAGTCAGCCGGAGTTGATATACCCGGCCGTCCTTTTGGGACATTTCCTTGGCAATAAGCCCCCTACGTTCAAAATGTTTAAGAACACGGCTCATATAGCTTCGGTCGATGTTGAGCCTTGCCGAAAGCTGATTGGCCGAGCAGGGGTTGGTCTTGCCGATTTCGTACAGAATGCGGGCCTCGGTCAAAGAATAGCCCGAATCCAGAATGGATTGGTCCAGCAACCCCAGCACATTGGTATAAAAGCGGTTAAAGCTGCGAATTTGTGAAATGCTGTCCGGCATCGGCGTACTCCTTTTAAAATTAGTGGACCCTGTCCACTAATAAAATACACCCTAATTGTGGACTGAGTCAGCTAATTTTTTCGTATAAAAACACCGGCCATAGGCCGGTGTTTTGACATTTAAAAGAACCCGCTATTTTCCCGCCATCTGAAGCGTGGTCCCTACGGCAGCGTCGAATAGTTTCAAAACCTCGTCGGCCTCATCCGCATTTATCACAAGCGGCGGCTTGATCTTGAGCACGTTCAGGCGGTAGCCTGCCTCGCCCAGTATGAGGCCCATGGACAGCGCCACGGCCTTCACCGTCTGCGCCAATCGCAGCGCGGGCTCCTTGGTGACAGGGTTCTCCACAAACTCGACGCCGATATGCAGGCCCACCTGCCGCACGTCGCCGATGCAGGGGTATTTCTTTTGCAGCTTCATAAGCCCCGCGGCGAAGCGCGCGCCCATGGTGTTGACATTTTCAAGAATATGATCCCGCTCGATGATCTCGAGCTGCTTGAGCGCCGCAACCTGTGCGATGCCGTTATTGGAGAATGTGTGGATGTCCTCACCCAGCGGGCCGAAGCCCTCCACCCGGTCGTGCACGATGATGGCGGCGATGGGAAGCCCCGCGCCAAGCGCCTTGCCCATGCAGATGATATCCGGCTCCACCTCATACTTGTTGGAGGCAAAATAATCGCCGATGCGGCAGAATGTCTGCATTTCATCGAATATCAGCAGAGCGCCGAACTCGTCGCACAACTGCCGCAGGCCCTCCAGATAGCGTTTGGGCATGGGGATCTGCCCGCCGCTTGCCTGCAACGGCTCCACGATAATGCCTGCCACCGGGCCGCTGACGCCCGAGCGCATGGTTTCCCTTGCCACCTTCAGGCAGTAATCGATGCAATCCTCGGGATTATCGGTATCCGTCCAGCGGTACAGGTAGGGATTGGGCACGCGGATAAATACGTCGTTCAGCACGCTCAAAAAGCTGTTGAACCCGGTGAATATGCCCGCCGCCTTGGTGGAAATCCAGGAGGCCGCGCCCGTGGTAAGCGAGGTGCCATGGTAGCCGTCCTGCAGGCTGATAAATTTGCGCGCGCCTTTGACATGCTTCACGGCGAGTTTCATGGCAGCCTCAATGGCGGCGCTGCCGCCCACGGTGAACAGCACGCGGTTGAGGTGTTTCGGGGCAAGCTCCGCAAGCCTTTTTGCCAGCGCGTAGCGCGGGCGGCTGTCGCTGTTCTGGTTCAAATGCCCCAGCGTACCCATGTGGGCCGAGACCGTGTCGCGGATTTCCGCATTCGCGTGGCCCAGGTACAGCGCCCACCCCTGGGAGGTGCAGTCGATGTAGCTTTTGCCCTGCAGGTCGTAAAGCCGCACGCCGCTGCCATGTTCAAAGCAGATGCCGTGCTGGCCGCTGCCCAGCATGACATAATTGTTGTATTCCTCAAGCGTCTCGGGGGTAACGGCGTTGATGGCCTCCAATGTTTTATCCATATCCATATCCATTTCCTTTCGTCTGTTATGCTTTGAGCGCTTCCGCGATATTGGTTGGAGTTATCGCCCGGCTTCCGGCTTCTATTTCCCGGATAATGCGCACCACGGCGCTGTTGACAGGGGTAGGCACCCCCAATTCCGCGCCTTTTTGCGCGATCCAGCCATTTAACGTATCGACCTCCGTCTTGCCGCCGCGCAGAAGCGACGTAAGCGACGAGGACCGAAGCCTTCGGTATCTAAGCCCCACGATGAGGAGCGTAATATGCCTGCGTGCCCGGTCCCAAAGCCCATTTCCTTTGATGAATTTATAATAGTCGAGCTTTCCGCCGAATGAAGGAACCGGAATCCCCATGGCGTCTGCAATCTGCAGATCTTCCCGCACGATTTCTATAAAGAACCGCCGCGCATCGGGGTGCAGCAGCATTTTCCCGAGCGTTTCGCCCGCCATGGCTCCCCCGCAGGTGATGCCGGAGTTGATGATAAGCTTTGAGAACATGGCGGAAAGGTAGTTTTCCGTCAGTTCCGTGGGCGCCATATGGGAAAGCATTTTCTGAACGGGTTCCAAACGCGCGTCGCTTCCGCCGCGCATCATACCTAAGAGAAAGCCGCCTTCCCCGGTAAGTTCCATATGCGTATCCGCATGCATGGTGCAGCTCCAGGTTACAATAGCGCCTGCCGCGCGCTCTTCCCCCACGGCCTTAATCAGCAGGTCAATGCAAATGCCGTTTTGCAGCGCCACCACCAGCGCTTCAGGCGCAAGATAGGGAAGTACGCTATTTGCCGCCTCAAAAAGATCGTACGCCTTGGTGGCGATCAGGCAGCAGTCATACCTGCCGGAAAGTGCTTTGACGCTGCTTACCGTATGGAGCATGACCGTATGCGCCCCGCGCTTGCCCGTGATGCGGAGCCCTTCCTGCCGCATATTTTCTGCCGCCGTTTCCCTGTGGCAAACGAGCGTCACATCCACGCCCGCCATGGCCATGTAGGCGGCTGTTACTGCGCCGATTGCCCCCGCGCCGACGATGACGATACGCATACTGCCTCCCTCTGATTAAAACAGCCGCAGCAGTTCGCCCACGCCCAGACCAAGGTAATTGCCTATGGCAAGGCCCAGGATACCACAGAGTATGCCGGGGAGTATGATTTCATCGTTGTTGAGCGCGTTCGCGACCGGGATAATGAACGGAGGGCCGAATATGCCCGCGGTAGAGGTAATGAGCATGGTGTGGGAATCCGTCTTGCCGAGCTTTGCGAGTATCATATGCAGCAAAACCGTACCGAACTGCACCAGCAGCACCATCATGAGCAGGGTAAGCGCCGCGCCGATGGCGGAAAGATCAAAGCTTAACCCCATCACCACCGAGAACATCAGCAGGAAGTATTGCCCGGAGCTGTAGGAACCGTGCGCGTTGCGTACCCGCGGGATGAAGGAGAGCGCAATGCCGAGCGTCGTTACCGTGAGCATGATGACGGCGGTATATTCACTCAATTTCGCTAAACCCGTGTTGCCATAGCGGCTGGGGAGCAGCAGGCAGATACCCGCCGCCACCGCAAAGCATAGAAGCGCAAGCAGCACCAGAGCCAAACGGTCCATAAACGCCCTGAGCGGTTTTATTTTCTGCTTCTTTCCGCTAAATTCTTTGGCGTAGTGCAGCGCCTCGTCCTTATTTACGTCCACGCCAACATATTTGTATTCCGGCAGGAAGCGCTTGAGTAGGCGCGGCAGCACGGAAAGAAGCAGGAAGAAATAAATGCCCCCCGCGATCATATCCGCCGTCTGCACCAGCATGATCTGCTCCGCGGGGGAACCCATGGCGTTGCCCACGGCGATCATGTTGGGCGTGCCGCCCACGTATACCCCCACCAGCATGCCGCTGATGCTTTCCGCCTGCGGCACTGCCGCCCGGAACAAAAAGAAGCCCGCGATCGCGATGATGATCGACGCGATTACATTCATGCCATAGGAAACCAGCATAGGTTTTGCGAGCTTTTTGAGCGCCGGAAGATCGGCCGAAAACAGGATGAGCGGCATACCCACGCAGACAAGCGCCGAAGAAAAATCTGAAGCCAAGCTAAGATCCGCCCCAAGAGGCCGAAACACAAAGCTTAACAAAAGCCCTGCGGCATAGCACAAAAACACGGGGCCGAATGTGCCGAACAGTTTGACTTTCTCAGTGAGGACAACGATGAGCCGCGGCAGGAACAGAATAACAAGAAACATAAGAGCTGTGACAAGCATAAGCGGGCCTTTCTTCTAAGGCCGTGTACGAAAACCGGTTCGTTACCAATGCCGGGCAGATCGGAGATGTTCCAAGTACAGGCCCAATTTAATTATTGCTATTGTACCATGCGTATAAATACATGCCAAGCCGCAAAGCCTCGCCTCTATAATAACTGGCCTATTTCTTACAGCCACTTGATAAACGCCGCTTTGTCATGAGAATTGAACCCGGCCCGCTCGTAAAAGCGCAACGTACTCTCTTCCTTTGAGCCGGTCAGCAGCATGATTTTGTAGCAGCCCTCTTTTTGCGCAAGCTCAATTGCAGCGGCAATTATCCCGGACGCGTACCCCTTTTTCCGGTGCGCCGGATGCGTGATGACGTTTTCAAGGAGCGCATACGGCCTTTGCCCGCGCGTGAGATTGGGGACTATGACAATCACGCAGGAGCATACGAGCTTCCCCTCTCCTTCCCCCACCAGAATATGATGGTTCGGGTCATGTAAAATGCCATCCCAAAGCCGTTGCAGACGGCCGCTCTGTTCCGGCATGGGATTGTTGTGAAGATGGGTATAGAGTTCCAGCAACGGAATGAGATCTTCTTGCGCTGCTTCACGGGTCAGCATTGGCATTTTCCTCCGGCATTGTATACGCGTTATTATATCATTTCCATGTACAAAGGGAATGAAGTTGAGAGCGCTCTGTCACAGTTTGTTTTAAAATTCAACATCCGTTTCATATTGACGCGGGTATACCCGTATGCTACTTTGAAAACAAATAACGGGCGAAGCGTGTAATGTCGTCATAGAAAGGAGGAACCTAACATGAACAAACGGACAATGGGAAGGCTTCTTTGCCTGCTCGTATGCGCCGGATTTATTGCAGTTTCCCTCCTTTCCATATTCTTTGTATCCACGCACGCCGTACACGACTGCACAGGAGAGGACTGCACCATCTGCACGCAGATCCACCAGGCACAGAGCCTGTTAAAGCAGCTTGGGTCCTATACCGTGCAGATTACGCCGCTCTCCATCGCCCTGCTGCTGTTTTTAGGACTGCGGCTTCTTGTTAGCTGTTCCGTTTTCTCCACGCCAGTTTCTCAGAAAATCCGTCTCAACAATTAAATCCGGTTTTGTATAGGCCGCAGGCCCGCATTTGACCGGGCCTATTGCGCCATGTTTGCCGTACCCCAAAATACAAAACCGGAGGATATTATGAAACGATTCATTCAGGCCGCTTTCGCGGTCCTGTTGAGCATGCTGCTCCTTGCCGGCTGCCAAAGCGCGCCGCTTTCCGCAAATGAAGAAAAAGAAACCGCCAACAACGAAAAAATCAGCGTCGTCGCCACGATATTCCCCCCTTATGATTTCGTGCGGGAAATCGCGGGGGACAACGTGACGCTCACCATGCTGCTGCCTCCGGGCTCGGAAAGCCACTCCTATGAGCCCACGCCGCAGGATATCATCGCCATACAGAACTGCGACGTATTCCTGTATGTGGGGGGCGAATCGGACGCATGGGTTGACGAGGTCCTTTCCTCCATCGAAGGCGGAAGCCGTAAGCTTGTCAAGCTGATGGACTGCGTGCAGCCCGTGGAAGAAGAGCTGGTGGAAGGCATGGAAGAGGAAGAAGAGGAGGAAGAAGGCATCCGGGGCCCCGAATACGACGAGCATGTCTGGACTTCCCCGAAGAACGCAAAGCTGATCGTAACAAAGATTTCCGAGACGCTCCGCGAGATGGATCCCGCGAACGCCGAAACGTACCAAAAGAATACGGAGACTTATCTCAGCAAACTCGATACGCTGGACGCCGCATTCCAGGCCGTGGTGGATGGCGCCGCGAGAAAAACCATCGTGTTCGGCGACCGCTTCCCCTTCCGTTACTTTGCGGACGCGTACGGCCTAAGCTATTTCGCCGCGTTTCCGGGCTGCTCCACGGAAACCGAGGCGAGCGCCGGAACCGTCGCCTTCCTGATCGACAAAATCAAGGACGAGCAGATCCCCGCCGTATTCCACATCGAGCTTTCCAATGAGAAAATGGCGGATACCATCGCGGAGGCGACGGGCGCAAAGAAACTGCTGCTGCATGCATGCCACAACATCTCCAAGGCCGATTTTGAAAACGGCATAGGCTATTTGGACCTGATGACAGACAATGTGGCAGCGCTGAAGGAGGCGCTCTCCTGATGGCGCTCATTGCTTGCCGGGACGCCGCCTTTGCGTACGAGGGAAACGTCGCAATCAGCGGGCTGAATTTTTCCGTAACATCGGGTTCCTATGTCTGCATTGTGGGGGAAAACGGTTCGGGGAAAAGCACACTCATCAAGGGGCTGCTGCGCCTGAAGCCCCCCGCACAAGGCACCGTCACATTGGGGGATGGCCTCAGGCAGACCGAAATCGGCTATCTGCCGCAGCAGACGGCCGTACAGAAGGATTTCCCCGCCAGCGTGCACGAGGTGGTGCTTTCCGGCAGGCTGAGCAAGCGCGGCTCAAAACCATTCTATACAAAAGCGGACAAATCGGTGGCGGAGAATGCGCTGGTAAGGTTGGGTATTTTAGACCTGAAGCGCAAATGCTACCGGGAGCTTTCCGGCGGCCAGCAGCAGCGCGTGCTGCTGGCCCGGGCGCTTTGCGCAACCGAGAAGCTGCTGCTCTTGGATGAGCCCGCCGCGGGGCTGGACCCCGTTGTGACGCAAGAGCTTTACCGCATTATCGACTCGCTCAACCGCGACCTGGGCATTACCATACTCATGGTATCGCACGATATCACGAGCGCCGTGCGCTATGCAAGCCATATCCTGCACTTGGACCGCACGCAGGTGTTCTTTGGGCCTACAGAAAGATATCTTGCCACCGATGCCGGAAAGCGTTTTTTAGGAGGGGAAGCCCAATGAGCGTATTGGTTGAAATGCTCTCCTACCCGTTTTTAGTACGCGCGGTGATCGTGGGCCTCCTTGTTTCCCTGTGCGCGGCGCTCTTGGGCGTGAGCCTTGTTTTAAAGCGCTATTCCATGATTGGGGACGGGCTCTCTCATGTGGGGTTCGGCTCGCTCGCCATCGCCACAGCCATGAATTTAGCACCGCTTACGGTCTCCATTCCCGTGGTGGTGCTGGCGGCGTTTTTACTGCTTCGCATCAGCGAAAGCGGCAAGCTCAAAGGCGACGCCGCAATCGCGCTCATCTCCACCAGCGCCATGGCGATCGGCGTGGTGGTGATCTCCGCGACCACGGGCATGAATACGGACGTGTGCAACTATATGTTTGGAAGCATCCTCGCCATGAGCAAGGACGACGTCACGCTGAGCATCGCGCTTTCCATCGTTGTACTGTTGCTCTATCTGCTGTTCTACCACAAAATATTCGGCGTGACGTTCGATGAAACATTTGCGCAGGCTACCGGAACGAAAACGGGGCTATACAACATGCTCATCGCCATACTGACGGCGGTCACCATCGTGCTGGGCATGCGCATGATGGGCGCATTGCTCATTTCGAGCCTCATCATATTCCCCTCCCTGACTTCCATGCGGCTGTTTAAGACGTTCCGCTCAGTCGCAATTTGCGCGGTGGCCGTTTCCATCGTCTGCTTCTTAGCCGGGGTGACCGTCTCCTACCTTTACGCGACCCCCACGGGCGCGAGCATCGTATTGGTAAACCTCGTCATGTTCCTTATATTCTGGGCGGCAAACGCCCTGAAAGGAAGGCTTTCCGTATGAAAAGACTATTCACAGTTGTCCTTGTCTGCCTTCTGCTGTTGAGCAGCTGCGCCCCGGCGGGCAAAAGCGACACTCCAGCCGCAAAAAACGGCGCCGGAACCCAGGCGGTAGGCGCCACGAAATCAGCCGATGGCGTTGATATCAAAGTTCTCTCCCCCACTCCGGCTCCGAACCCCGACATCGTTGAAATCACGGAAAAGCTGTTTATCGCCCAGACGAACGATATTTATGTCAATACCGACGACTACTTGGGCAAAACCATCAAGTACGAGGGGATATTCCAGGCGTATTATTACGATGTGACCGATACGACCTACTATTCCGTCATCCGCTATGGCCCCGGCTGCTGCGGGTATGACGCAAACGCTGGCTTTGAGGTGATCTGGGACGGGGATGGGGATTACCCCGAGCAGGACGACTGGGTGGAAGCCGTCGGCACGCTCGAAACCTACGAGGAAGGCGGAGCGCAGTATCTTCGGTTGAAGCTCTCCTCCCTGAAAGTGCTTCCTACGCGCGGCGCGGAATATGTGCAGCAGTAAGCATCTATAAACAAAGCCCGTGCAATGCACGGGCTTTTCTTCGTCACTATTGGATGAAACCGTTACTCCACCCGTGGCAGCGTGGAGCCGCCATAGGGCATGGCAAGCACGGCGGCGTTACGCCCGAGCTTATACAAGGCCGCGTCGAGCGCTGCCTGCGCGCTTTCAAACGGCGTTAAGAATATACGGCGGACGAACGCAGGCGTGAGATCGGATACCAGGTAAATTTCCGCGTGCCCGAGCGCCATCGCGATGGCGGCGGCCTTGTGCCCGCCAAGCTGGAACTCCCGCCCGATGCGCTCTACCATGCTGCGCGGCGAAGGGGCGTTTGTCATCCACTCCTCAAACACGCGCTCGCCCATGCCTTCCCGGCAGGCGCCGATGAGCACTACCACACCGCCTTTTTTTACCGCGTGTATGGCGTTGTCGAGCGCCTTTTGCGTCTGGTAAAGGTTGATGTCCTTGGGCGCGCCGCCTTGGGAGACCAGCACGATATCCGCCCGCGCCGGAATCTTTTTGAGGTAGAGCGTATCCAGGTATGCGCAGCCCGCGCGGTGTGCCTCTATGTAATGCCCCGCCACAGCACGGATGATCCGCTTGTGCTCGTCCAGCACTACGTTAAGTAAGAAGTCTATTCCTACCATAGCCGCGGCTTCCTCGATATCCTCCCGCACCGGGTTGCCTTCTAATTTCCCCGCACAGGCGGCTTCCTCCACCATACGGCTGTGGTTCCTTTGTATCGCGTCCCGCGTGGATACGCCTGGCATGATGGCCTTTGCGCCCCCGCTGTACCCCGCGAAATAGTGGTACTCGATATTGCCCAGGCAAATGCGCCGGTCCGCCGCCGCGACTGTGCGCACGATATCCACCGGCGTCCCGCGTGAGGTCACCCCAAAATGCACGCAATCCGAGGGATCGCCATCGATATAGGCGACCTCACGATAAACCCGTTCGCCCGCAAGCTTTTTCCGCTCCGCTTCCGTATGCTTGCGGTGGCTGCCCAAGGCGAACACCAGCGTGATATCCCGCGGCTTTGCCCCAGCCCGGTAAAGTTCCTCAAGCAGCATGGGCATGACGGTATGCGTGGGCATGGGCCGCGTAACGTCGCTTGTGACGATTGCAATCTTTTCACCAGGCTTGGCGATTTCGCTTAGCCCGGGCGAGCCGATAGGAGATGCGAGCGCGCGCCGCACCTCCGCTTCACCCGTGAGGCCCTTTTCCACCTCATTGGGCAGCAGCACGCCGACTAAATTTTGATCCGGTATCTCAACGGCCTGTACGGTGTTTCCGTACCCGAATTCCAGTTTCACGGTTTTTCCCTCATTAGGCTTTGTTCCAAGGGGAACGCTTGGGCCGCATGCCGCAGGGCTTTGACGACGGGAAGCTCCTCCCCCGTCAAAAAGCGGATGAGCGCGCCCCCGCCCGTACAGAGATAGGAAACCGCTTCGGCCTTTTTATATTTTGTTGTGGCCGCAACGCTGTCCCCGCCGCCGACTACGGTATACGCATCCGTATCCCCAAATGCGTCCCAGACGAGCTTTGTGCCCAGCTCGGTTTCGGGCTTTTCATATACCCCCATGGGACCGTTTACGAATACTGTCCCGGATTCCAGGATGTGTGTTGCGTAGCTCCGTGCCGTTTTCACACCAATATCCAACACCGCTGCATAATCGGGAATACCGGTCAATCCCGTTTCATGCCGCGCGCCGTTTTCCACAAAAGCAAGGTCCATGGGCAATATGATCCGATCCGCATACTTTGCGTACAGCGTGCCCGCCTTTTCAATAAATTCCCCATAGTTGGATTGATGGATGAACGCCATGCTTCCGCCGCCTATCATCTGCCCCTGGGACGCAAGCAGGATATTCGCGACCAGCCCGCCAGTGAGCACGGTGTCGGCCACGCCGCCCTTCAATACGGTATCCATCATCAAAAATGCGTCCGCGATCTTCGCGCCGCCCAGAACGAACGTGCAGGGACGCCTGGGGTTTTCCATAACCGAGGAAATGACGCAGTATTCCCGCTCAAACAACCGGCCCATCGCGGAGGGGAGCACTTGTTCGAACCCGCATAGGCTGGGCTGATCGCGATGTGCCGCTGCAAACGCGTCGCATACGTACAAATCCGCAAGCGGCGCGAGCTTACGAACCACCTGCGTTTTCGCCTGCTGCTCGTGGGAAAGCAGCAGCTTCCATTCGAAAAGCGTCTGCTCCTCCGCACAAAAGCGTACGTTGTCCAGCAGCAGAATTTCGCCGTCACGAAGCGCGCGGATGCGTTCCCTTGCCGCGGGCCCACAGACGTCGTCAATAAAGCCGACTTCCCGCCCCAGGAATTCGCTGAGCGCTTTTGCGTGAGGCGCGGTGGTGTAAAAGTTGCTGTATTCGATATCGCTGCCCTGGTGCGCAAGCAGCACCACGCGCGCGCCCTTTTCCGCAAGCTCGCGTATGGTGGGGACACAGGCTTTGATGCGGGCGGTGCTTTTGAGCGCGCCGGTCGCTTTGTCCACCGGCTGGTTGATGTCCACCCGGCACAGCACTGTCTTATGCGCCACCTCATAGTCGTCGAGCGTATGGATGCCAAAACGCATGGGTTTTCCCTCTTTCAAAAGCCTTTCTTCAGGGGCTTTGCCCCTGAACCTCCACAGTTCGCAATCACGCTATGTTGCGGCAAGCTGCTTCCCTGCGTTCCCTTGTTCATTGGGGTTACACCTCGCTTACTCCGCCACAGGCAACGCTCGGCTCCGCCCCACCCAAGGGCCAATCAAGGTACCCAGCGATTCGCCGGATCGGTTTCTGCCCCAGAGCACCGAACCCGCTTTCCTTTGGAAAGCCCCTTGGGAATCCCTCCCCGAAAACGCCCTAAGGGCGTTCCTCAAATGGGTTTTCAGGGCCGTTACAGCCCTAAACGGAGGTTTGAAGGCAGAGCCTCCAACGGACTTTATCAGTAGCCAAATTTATTTCCATTTTATTTCCATCTCCCGATACCCAGGTACCGGTTGGTTTCCGCCGTGCCTTCCTCGAAAGTCAGCTGCATCTTAAGCGCGGCGCGCACGGCATCCATGGTTTCGGGTATGGTCACGCTTTCCTGCGGGATATTGATGGC
>JAFABA010000189.1 GCA_023426265.1 Bacillota bacterium | reverse complement strand
CGCGAAAGCGAGACCATCACATGGGACGTCGCCTCCGCGGAAAAGGGCGGCTACGAGCATTTCATGATCAAGGAGATCATGGAGCAGCCGAAAGCTTTGCGCGATACGCTCTCCCCCCGCATGCGCGGCGGGGATATCGAGCTGGAATTAAAGAACATCACGGAAGACTATCTGAAAATCGTGGATAAGATACAGCTCATCGCCTGCGGCTCGGCCTGGCACGTGGGGTGTATCGGCCAGACACTGCTGCGCGACGCGCTGCGCATTCCCGCCTCCTGCGATCTTGCCTCCGAATTCCGCTACAGCGATCCTCTGGTGGACGAGAAAACGCTGTGCGTCATAATCTCCCAGAGCGGCGAAACCATCGATACGCTCTTTGCGCTTCGGGAAGCGAAGGCGCGGGGCGCGAAGATCGTTTCCATCGTCAACGTGGTGGGCAGCGCCATCGCCAACGAAAGCGACGACGTGCTCTATACGTGGGCGGGCCCCGAAATCGCCGTGGCCACCACCAAGGCGTACAGCACGCAGCTTGCGATGATCTATCTGCTGACACTGCATCTGGGCAAGGTGCGAGGCACGCTCGCCTCCGGGCTGATCGAACAGCGCATGGAAGAACTCAGGCTGCTGCCCCAAAAGGCGGAAAAGCTGCTAAGCGACCATACGGAAATCCAGTATCTCGCCTCCCAGTTCTTCAGCCATAAGGACGTCTACTTCATCGGCCGAAATCTGGACTACATGCTGGCGCTGGAGGGCTCCTTAAAGCTCAAGGAGGTTTCCTACATCCATTCCGAGGCGTACCCGGCGGGTGAGTTGAAGCACGGCACCATCTCCCTCATCGAGCAGGGGACCCTTGTCGTCGCGCTGTGCACCAACCGTCCGCTGCTTGAGAAGATGATCAGCAACATCCGCGAGGTGAAGGCGCGCGGCGCGTATGTCATCGCTTTGGCGCAGGAGGGCGCGCCCGGCGTTGCGGAAGCGGCGGACCATGTCGTCTGGCTGCCCGAAGGCAACGCGTTTACGCTGCCCTCGCTTTCCGTGCTGCCGCTGCAGCTTCTTTCCTACTACATCTCCTCTCTCAAGGGCTGCGATATCGACAAGCCCCGCAACCTCGCAAAGTCCGTTACGGTGGAGTAGGGCTTAGGTGTATACAGAAAGTTTGACAAAAAGATCATAGGAAACAAAAAATGCTCACCCCGCCCTATAATGTGGCAAAGGTGGGCGTTTTTATGAAAAGAACACCCAGCCTGCAACGGTTGGGTGTTCTTTCGGTGTATTTTCAGGCCGGTTGCGCTACCGATATCAGAACCGGGGCAGATAGGAATATTCAAATACCCCGCCGGGTTCGAGCGCAACGGTAGAGACGGGGTTGATCTTATTGGCCTGCATCCCCTTCATAATCTCAAGATATTCGTCCACGCCCTCGTCGGTCTTGGATACATAGTGGCAGCACAGCACCACCTCAACACCCAGCCACTGCGATGCCAGGGCTGCTTCATAGGGGCTCATCTCGGCGCAAACATAATCCGGGTCAAGTACAAAGTCGCCGCTGACGTTGATGAGGCCGATATGCGGGCGGTACAGCTCGCCCTGCAGCTTCATATCGCTGAACAGTGCGGTGTCGCCGGAATTATAAACGCGGGTGCCGTCCTCCAGCGTGATGATGTAGCACACCGGCGGGCAGGAGACGAATTGGCCGCTTTTGAGTTTCATCACCGAGCGATGGTGATTTTCAATCGCCTTGATGCGGATGTCTCCGATCTCCACGGCAAGGCCCCAGCACATTTTCGTAATCTGGGAGGCAGGCACGCCTTCCTCAATGAGGTAGTACATGACGTCATCGGGGCAAAGAACACGGCAGCCATGTTTTTTGGCGAGCTTGGCGGTATCGCCCACATGGTTGAACGGGCCATGCGAAACGAGTATGAGGTCTATTTTCTCAAAATCGTCGGACTTGATGTGGATATTGGGGTTTTCATCAAGAAACGGGTCAATGAGAATATTGAAGTCCCTGGACGTCTTGATATAGAAGCCGGCATAAGTAAGAAACTGGAATTTGTTCTTTTTCATTGGTAATACTCCTTTTCATATTATTTATGTTGCAAGGTAACTGGAATTAATTTTTAAAGTATTCGCGCTTCATCGCCTTCAAAAAATCAATGGATTGTTTCATCTCTCCAAGCCCGTTTATGCCGTCCTCAATGGATATCCAACTGTCAAATCCCACACTCGCCAGTTTCCTGAATATTGCATGGTAATCATTGAGTCCTTCTCCCACCACGCCGTGCTTGAGCGCGGGATGATATCCGGTCTGGCCTGCGCAGGAAAGCACCTCTTTGGGGTCGTACCCCTTTTCAACATACCTATCGCTCGCGTGCATGGTCTTCACACGGGGGGCTACTTCCTCGAGCAGCATGAGAGGGTCCTCATTTGCGACAATGGTATTGGAAGGGTCAAACTGTATGCCGAAAAAAGGCGAGTCGATCTGCCGCACGATATCCAGAAAGATATCCATTTTCTGTGCGAATTCGGGATGCTGCCAATAGCCGTCTTTATAATGGTTTTCCATCACGAGGGTGATTCCATACTTTTCCGCTTCGGGCAGGCAGCGCTCTATGCAGTCCACCACCATGGATACACCGTCCGCAACCGATATGCCGGGGCGTTTTTGGCCGGAGAGCACCCGCGTAAATTTGCCGCCAAGCTGCGCGGTTGCGCGGATGATCTCTTTCTGTTTCCTGACCTCGTTTTCGCGCCGCTCCTTTTCGGGCACCGTAAAATCCGGGGAATAGCACATCATGGGAAGCGCCATGCCGCGTTCTTCGACATATTGTCTTATCTTAGAAAGGTAGGTATCGTCATAGGACTGTAAAAATCCGGAGTAAAGCTCCAGGCCATCGCATTCAAGCTGCAGGGAGAGATCCACCCATTCAAAAAGCTGCATACGGCCCTCGCAGATTTCGTTGATCCAACATTTCGGGAAAGCGCTGAGTTTAACCATATAAATCCTTTCAGTTTTATTGGGCAAGGTTTTGGCTGCGGTTTTAGTTCAATACGCCGTATTTTTCAAGGACTTCCCTTGTGGTGCGGTAGGTCTCCTGAATGACCCATTCGGCAGGCTTTTCCCAGCAATCCGGCCGGAAGAATTCAATGGAAACCATGCCGTCATATCCCATTTCCTTAAGATTGCTCAAGTACCCCCGAATGTCTATGGGGCCGCAGTCGGCAAATGTTCTGTGGGCCTGGCGCAGGGATTCAAGCGGGACGTCCTCGCTGTTGTTGATATGCACAACAAATATCTTTTTCGGATCGAGCTGCTTTAGTATGCTGAAATCATTGAACCGATTGTATAGGTAGAGGTTAAACGCGTCTATGGTGTATCCGACGTTACTTCGGTTTACGGCGTTTATGATCTTTGCTGCCTGTTCAACCGTTCTTACGGAGCAACGCTTGCTGCCGACCAGCTCAAGCGCAATGTTGATACCGTATGGCCCGGCGATATCCGAAAGTTGCGTAAAAATGCGGACTGTCTCACGGAATATGTCTTTCCAGGGCTTGTCGTATGCCTTGTTCTCGGCCTCGTCCCTGTTCATATCCGGCACAACCACGATGGCGGGAGAGCCAACCGCCTGAGCGACGCGGCAGGCGAACGTAATATCTTCCATCAGCGCCCGGCTCCGCTCGGTATCCGTATCGTTTTCCCCCAAGAAATCCGCATAGACATAGACACCGTTGATGGAATGGGGCTTGATCCTGTGGCCCGCAAAAAAAGCCTTCAACTCGTCCAGTGTGTGCGTGAGAAGGTATTCGCGAAGTTTATCGATCCTAAGCTCAATATAGTCGTACCCGGCTTGTTCACAAAGGACGAGGTCCTGCGCAAGCGTTGAGTTCCATAGCGTGCAGCCTTGATTATAGGAGAGTTTCAAATGTTCAATCCTCGCTTTCCTCATTTGAGAATATGCCCTTTAAAAAGACAAGGGCATCCTTTGCGTGATGTTCCACATCCCGTGAATAGGCTTCAATGCTGATCCTGCCGTTATATTCGGCTTCTTTGAGAGCACTGAAGAAATCATCATAATTCCATCCATCGCCAATGGCAGGAGCAACGCGCTCCCCAACTCCGGGCCGGTACGGGCAGGAAAAGTGTACATGCGCGAGCAGATTCGATTTTTCCACAAGTATGCGGGGCGATTCCCGCTCCCATGTCATGTGGTAATAATCCGCAAGCACTCTGATATGGTCGAACCGGGAAGCTGTCGCCAAGACGCCGGCCTCTTTGAAGGTGTTGATAATATTGCATTCGCGCGACTCTAGGGGTTCAAGCGCAATGGTGACTCCATATTGATCTGCAGTACGATCGATATCCTGCAGCAGCGATACGAGCTGCTCAAACGCGCGCTCATGCGCAAACCCTTCCGGCACCCGCTTTGCGGCGCCGCTGCCAAATACAACAACATTGGTCTGGAGCTGTGCCGCACGCTCCAGGGCGCGGCCGATATATTCCCGAATGGCCGGCAGATCTACATTGGGGCCGGTAAGACGAAAAGATTTCGGGAAAAAATTGTTGCACGCCTCGCAAGTAAGTTCCAAATTGTTTAGGAAACTTCTCAGTTCGGAAAACTCAAGGTCCGAAAGCGCCGATAATTCCGCCAGCGGCAATTCTATATAATCATATCCAAGGCGCTTTACCGTGGATGCAAACTCAATACCGATGCCGTTTGGATTTAAGGAAACCATACTCGTGCATAATCCGTACTTCATTAGGCATTCTCCTTGATACTGTCTGCTCAAACGCAGCGCAGATATTCGGGGTTATTTTAGGGTAAACGAAACAACGCAGGCATATTAAAAAAAGCCGGCATTTTTCGTGATCAGTTAATACCTTATTGGTATTTTGATATGCTAACCGCTTAGACTCTTAAATGACGTTTATATGATGCTTTCATCGCTGACGTCCTCGCCTTGCTGCACGAGATAGGCGATTAAATCGCGCTTTACATCCAAAAGATGCTCCCGCATGGCCGCTTTGACGCGGCGCGCATCCCTGTCCGCAATCGCTTGGGCGATCTTCCGGTGGTACCCCGCCGCTCTTATGCTGGATCCCTTCACCTGTATACTTTTCTCCCTGGACAGGGACAGCAAATTTGCGATGCTCTCCAGCATATCCATGAGCATATCGTTATGCGCCGCTTTTGCAATCATATTATGAAAATTCTGCGTGGAATGTATCGTCGCGGCATTATTGCCGCCTTCCTTTACATTATTCTCGTACTTTTCAAATGCGGCCCAGATTTCAGCAATCTCCTCATCAGTTGCGCGCTCGGCAGCTAACCCCGCCACCTGTACCTCCAGGATATACCGCAGCTCCCAAAGTTCCATCAACTGCGTTTTTTCCAGCGCAAGCCTAAGCTTGATGTCGGACATGGTGGCGTTTAAAGGCATTTTACATATATATGTCCCTCCGCCCTGCACCGATTCCAGATACCCCATATACCTGAGCGCGCTCAGCACTTCCCGCAGCACCGGCCTGCTGACCTGCAGCGCCTCGCACATCTCCATTTCGGTGGGTAGCTTTTCTCCAGGCTTATATACGCCACTACTGAGCAGATCAATAAACTGATTTAGAACATTGTCGCCAATAGTCATTCGGTTCGCTGATTTAAACATACGCACCTCAAAATTAATCTTACAAATTTACAAATTCATTATATTTAACGTATATCTCCATGTCAAGGGAAAAAATATTTGCAAAAATCTTTGCCCCATACGGTACAGCCGGTTTGAAAAATCCCCTAAATCACTGACTTCTCAGATTAAATATCGTTCCAATATTTATTGTTGACAGATCAAAAAGTACTCTTTATAATGAATTTGTAAATTTGTTAATTTGTAAGATCAATTTCAAAACCACCATTATTCTCGTAAACCATATGATTATCCAAAGATGGATGCAGGAAATGCCTCCTGCGCTTATTACCGATTGCCTTATAACCGGTTATGGCTAGATATTCAATCCATTTAAATAAATTAAACTATTCTATAAAGGAAGTATGCATGATGAACAGAACAGTGTACACCCAAGTTTCCCTGGACGTTACCAATGTAGCAGAAGCGCTTGACATCGCAAAAGGCGCCGTTCGCGCCGGCATCGACTGGATCGAAGCCGGAACGCCGCTTATTCTGGGCGAAGGAGTACATGCGATCAGACATCTTCGTGAGGCATTTCCGGACAAGCCGATTGTTGCAGACTTAAAAACAATGGATGGCGCAGGTCTGGAAGCGGAAATGATGCTGAAAGCCGGCGCTACGCATGTGGTCGTGATGAGCCAGGCACATTGGGCGTCCGTAAAAGAAATGGTTAAGATGGCCAAGTCGTATAACGGCTATGTCATGGCTGACGTACTGAATTCCCCTAACAAGGCCGAAGCGGCAAAAGCGATGCAGGATCTTGGCGTTGATTGGATCATTCTTCACACCGGCTTTGATGAACGGAACCATGTGTCGGGCAGCACCCCGCTCACCGATCTTAAGGCGGTGCTGGACGCTGTAAGCATCCCGGTCCAGGCGGTTGGCGGATTATCTATCGAGCAGGCGATCGACTGCGTCAAGATGGGCGCATCGTCTTTGGTAATCGGCGCGCCCCTCGTCATCCGTGGCAATGAATTTGCCGCAAATGACGAATATGAAGCAATTCTCCATGACATTGTAAAGCGTGTAAAGGCGTTCACGAACTGACCGATCGTTCGGAGTGTTAGACGGCTCCGCATCATTCAGGTAACAGCCACTTTTTAAGGGCTGTCGCATCCAAGGAGGCAAGTGAAGCGTATGCAAAAAAAAATTGCAGTTATGCTCAAGAAGCAAGTATTGTTCGTCATATTGGTGGCGATTGTATTAGCGTTTTCGTTATCGTCAGACAGATTCTTTCAGCTTGATAATCTGCTTTTGATCCTGCGGCAGGTTACTATTGTGGGTATGCTGGCAATCGGCCTCACATTTGTGGTGGTCGGCGGCAACATGGATCTGTCCATAGGCGCCATCGTTTCGCTGATTACCGTAGTTACCGTGAGAATGCACGATCAAGTAGGACCTCTGCCCGCCGTTATCATCGCGCTGGCAATCGGTCTGTTGTGCGGCTGTATTACAGGATTTCTGGTGGGGTACCTAAAGCTCAACGGTATGATCACGACCTTAGGCATGCAGAACATCATTACGGCTACCGCGCTTATCTATACAGGCAACATGTACTATGGCATCCGCCAGCCAGCCCCCTGGTTCTACGATCTTTCGCGCGGAGCGGTGGCGGGGATCCCGCTTCCTCTCATCATTTGCATCAGCCTGATTGCGATCATGCAGTTCATTCTGAGTAAAAGCCTGTATGGCAAGCGGATCATTGCGGTGGGAAACAATCCGTTATGCAGCAATTATTCCGGAATAAGCAGCAAAAAAGTCATTATGCGTTCCTACATGCTGTCCGGCCTGTTCGCGGCGATAGGCGGCCTTGTGCTTACATCGCGCAGTCTTGCGGGTATGACCGACGCCGGGGTCGGCATGGAATTCGATGCGCTGACCGGCGTTATATTAGGCGGTACCAGCTTAATGGGCGGATCGGGCAATATCCTGAAGAGCTTTATCGGCGTACTCATTATCGGCATATTGAAAAACGGCTTCCTTCTGCTGGGCTGGAGTGATTATATTCAGTGGATCGCGCAGTGCGTGATTATCGTGGCTGTTGTATGGATCGATATTGCATCGAAAAGGAGGTCTAGCAAGTAATGGGCGAGAAAATTGTGAACTTCTTAAGAAAGAATCCAATCGTTCTGATTTTAGCTGCATTCATTGCTGTAGCGTCGATTTTGACGCCGAATTTTATGACATTCGGAAACATACGCAATTTGCTCACACAATCGTCCATTCAGGGGATTATCGCGTTGGGGGCCACCTTTCTCATCCTTACCGGCTACCGGGATCTTTCGGTCGGCGCTTTAATGGGCCTGTCCGGCGCATTGACGGTTAAAATGCAGCTAAGCTACAGCGTTTGGGCCGGTATCGGGTTTGCGATCATCGTGGCTTTGATTGTGGGATTGATCAACGGTTTTTTAGTAGTCAAGGTCGGGATCAATACCTTTATCGCCACACTGGCCTCCATGCTTGGTTGCCGGGGCTCGATGTTCCTGTATACCGGCGGCATTCCGGTCAGTGCGACGGATACCCGATTCATAGAATTTGGCTCCGGCTATTTTCTGCAGATCCCAAACCTGTTCATTGTATTTGGTATTCTGGTACTCGTGGCCGATTTTGTGCTGCGCAGAACAACCCATGGCCGCAACACCTATGCCGTAGGCGGAAACAAAGAAGCGGCATCCAATGCAGGCATCAATGTGCAGCGAACCGCCATTGCGAACTTCATGATCTGTTCGCTTGGCGCTGCACTGGGAGGCATTTTAATGGCAGCCCGTACTTCCGCCTCCTATCCCAATATGGGTTGGCCCGATACGCACTTTATTGTCATCGTAATGGTAGTGCTGGGCGGCACAAAGTTAATTGGCGGCATTGGCAATGCGTTTTACACATTGGGAGGCGTGCTGGTCTTAACCATCATTCAGAACGTCTTTAACCTGCTTAAGATCAGCGCAGTCTATGACCCGTTGATTACGGGGCTGATCCTCATTGGCACTTTATATATGGACTCCGTCATTAACCCGGCCACGATGAGCAATCTCAAAAAGAAAAAGCGATTGAAATCGGGGCCGGCAAGTGAATGAGCATAGAGTCGTTAATTCAGAAAGGGAGGAAGAAAATGAAAAAGTTCGTATGCATCCTACTCGCGGTTCTCATGATGGGTATGTTTGTAGCCTGCGCTTCCGGTTCGGAAGGCGCTTCAACCCCATCTACCACAAGCACGCCGGGCACACCGGATGGAACCGCCTCTACCGAGGCGCCCGCGGCGGCTCCGGCGGACGGCAAAACATTGAATATCGGGTTTGTATTCAGTAACGCCAACGCAGACTCTTACCACACCGCGCACTATAACGAGAGCATCCGCTATGCCAAGGAACAAGGCATCAATCTGATGATGCTGGATCCGGGTGGCGATATCCCCACCCAGATCACGCAGGTGGAAGATTTGGTGCAGCAGAAAGTTGACGCGCTGATGGTTTGGGCCGTCGACGTCAATGCAATCGTTCCCGCGGTAAAAAAGGCGTATGACGCGGGTATCCCGGTCATCGTAAACATGGCGCTGACCGAAGAAGGCATGCAGTATGTCACCTGCTATGTTGGCGAAGACAATGTAGAAATGGGCAGATTGCTCGGTGCGGCTGTTGTGAAGCACTTTGAGAACTCAGGCAAGGAAACCGTCAAGGTTGTTGAAATCGCTCATAGGACAGGCCTGCTGGCGGGCCAGCAGCGCGCCGAGGGATTCCGCATAGGCATCGCGGGCTCAAATGTTGAAATCATCGAATCCCACTCCTGCGAAGGCAGCCGCGAGACCGCAACGCAGTTGATGGAAGGCTATATCAGCAAATACGGCGCAGATGGCTTTGACGTTGTCTTCAGCCATGGCAACAGCTATGGCATCGGCATCCTGAACGCGATCCGTGATGCAAACCTCGCCGGCAAATACGTTGTAACCGGTATCGCGCACAATATGGAAAGTTACGAACGCCTGCTCAGCGGTGAATTGACCTACGACATCGTCTCATCCCCCATTGCCTGCTCGCAGAAGATGATCGACGTCGCGATCCGCGCCGCGAAAGGCGAACCGGTCAAAGCCATCGAATATGTACCGCTGGCCCTGTACACGAAGGAATACATCGAAACAAACAACACAGAAATCCCCACTTGGTAAGGTAAGAACTAAGAACCTGTCGGGACATCCGGCATCGGCGCAAAAAGACGCTGATGCCGGATGCGCCAAACAGAATGCGCGGAGGTAAGCTATGGATAAGGCCATGCATGCGGCGGAAAAGCCGTGCCTTTTAGAAATACGGGATATCCACAAGACATTTCCCGGTGTAAAAGCTTTGGACGGCGTGAATCTCAAAGTATACGGCGGAGAGGTTTTAGCTCTTTTGGGTGAAAACGGCGCCGGAAAATCCACCCTGTCCAAAATTATTTGCGGCGTACATTCCAAGGACGCCGGCCAGGGAGAAATGATTTACCTGGGCGAAAATGTGGATTTCCATGCGCCGGTGGAGGCCAAGAACAAGGGGATCGTCATGATTTTCCAGGAGCTCTCCCTGGTCATGGATCTGAGCGTTGCAGAAAACCTGTATTTGGGAACCCTCCCCAAGAAGAACAAGACCGTGGACTGGAAAAAACTCTATGCGGACGCCCAGAATGTGCTTGCGCAGATCAACTGCGACGTCGATCCCAGGTCGACCATACGCTCCCTGTCCATAGCGCAGCAGCAGATGGTGGAGATTGGACGCGCAATTGCGCTGAACGCGAAAATCATCATTTTTGATGAGCCAACCTCGGCGCTTGCCGATAAGGAAATTGCAGTCTTTTTCGAAAACATCCGGCGTTTGAAGCAGAAGGGTGTCGGCATCATCTATATCAGCCACAAGATGAACGAAATCAAGCAGATTACCGACCGGATCGTGGTTCTGCGCGATGGAAAGATCAGCGGCGAATTCAATACGGAGGAATCGGAAATTTCCGATATCGTAAACAGCATGATCGGCCGCCAGCTCACGGACTACTACCACAAAAGCACTGTAGAGCCGGGCGAGGAGGTGATCCGTCTCGAAAATCTATCGGACGGGCAAGCCTTTGACGGCATCAATATGTATGTTAGAAGAGGCGAGGTCGTCGGCCTTTCCGGATTGATGGGCGCCGGCCGTACCGAAATCGTTGAGGCGATATTTGGGCTTCGCAAAATCGTTTCAGGCAAAATATATTTCGAAAACAAGGAAATCAAAGTCAACTCTCCGCGGGATTCGCTTTCCGCGGGCATCGCGCTTGTACCCGAAGACAGAAAACATCAAGGGCTCGCTTTGAGCATGTCCCTTCAAGATAACATGCAGCTTGCAACGCTCAAAGACTATACCAACAGGCTGGGCATTGTAAATATCGGCAAAAGCCGGGAGACATTCGACTATTATAAAGAAAAGCTTTCGATCGCCTGTACCGGGCCTGACCAGTTGGCGGTCTATCTGTCCGGCGGGAACCAGCAAAAGGTCGTCCTTGGAAAATGGCTGTCCATGTCGCCCAAGCTGCTGATTATGGACGAACCCACCAAGGGAATTGACGTTGGATCAAAGGCACAGATCCATAAAATCATTGCAGATTTGGCCAACTCGGGATTAGCCGTGATGATCATCTCGTCGGAAATGCCCGAAATCATCGGCGTGTGCAACCGTGTTTATACGATTGCGCATGGCCGGCTGACGGCAGAATTGACCAAAGAGGAGATCAACGAGGAACGATTGATCAACGCGATAACGTTTTGATAATTGAAAAGGAGGCACCATGAGCAAGTATTTTGAGGGATTTGAGCAAATGCAGATCGACGTCGGCGGCGTCACAATCAATGTGCTCAAGGGCGGAACCGGTGCGCCCATGCTGATGCTGCACGGCCATCCTGAAACGCATCTGATGTGGCATAAGGTGGCGCCGAAACTCGCCGAGGAGTATACGCTGATCCTGCCGGATCTTCGCGGCTACGGCGAAAGCTCGCATCCCAAGGGGTTATCCGATCATTCGAATTATTCCAAAAGAACCATGGCGGCGGATCAGGTCAAGGTCATGCAGGCGTTGGGATACGATGAGTTTTATTTGGTAGGTCATGACCGCGGCGCCCGCGTATCGCACAGGATGCTGCTGGACTATCCGGGCCGGGTCAAGAAGTGCGTCATTCTTGATATTCTGCCCACCTACGACATGTATATGTCCACAAACAAACGGTTTGCGACCAGCCATTATCATTGGTTCTTCCTGATTCAGCCGCCTGAGCTTCCGGAGCGGTTGCTTTCCGGAGACCCGGCGTACTTTTTCCGTTCCCAGTTCGGCGAATTCAGCGATCCGCAGGAAAGCGCCAGAATATTCTCTGACGATATCAAGAACGAATATATCCGCCTGCTGTCCACGCCGGAAGGTCTTCATTCCATCTGCGAAGACTATCGTGCCGGCGCGACTATCGATTTGGAGCACGATGCGGCGGACAGGGATAAAATAATCCAAACTCCGATCATGGTGCTATGGGGTCAGGAGGGGAATGTGGGCAAGCAATTCGAGCCGCTGTCGGCATGGCGCGAGCGGGCCAGTAACGTTACGGGGTTTGGCATCCCCAATTGCGCCCACTTTATACCGGAAGATGCCCCGGAGGCCACTTGGAATGCGATTCGGGAGTTTATGAGGTAAGTATCGGTATACTACTAAAAGATTAATGCTGTAATATGACCAGCACGGAAGCTGGAAGCGGCCGCCATCCACCCTATAGGTCCCACCTATAGAGGTGTGAAAGTACGTGCCGGCAATGATTTTCCGAAGACAAGAAGCTTAGAAAAAACGCTCACCCCGCCCTATAATGCGGCAAAGGTGAGCGTTTTCCTTATGTATTAGTATTTGCTATGAAAGCGGACTTCAACCTGCTTTAACGATACACAGCTTGAATTCAAAGGCGCACAAGCACACCGCTAAAATTGTTCATGCAGAAACGCCGCGTTTTTGGCGAGGTATTGCTTGTAATCCTCGCCCTCTTTGTACCAGAACTCGCCCGTAAAGCGCCGTACACCTGCATTCCTTGCCGCCGCAATAATAGCTTTGAAATCCACATGCCCCGTCCCGTAAGGGATCTCCCGGTACTTGCCGGGCGCGGATTCCTTTAAGTGTACCGCCGCGATATGCCCCGCGCCCGAGGCAACGTCACAGGCTACCTGCCGGTGGTCCGCCAGCGCGCCGCAGGTGATGTTGCCCGAATCGGGGTATACCTGCAAGTACGGGGAATTGAGCTTCTTCACCCAGAACATCGCCTTCCAGACGGTGTTCATAAACGGCGGCTCCATGGTCTCAAACCCCAGGATGACGCCGTACTGAGAGGCGGCTTCCACGCAGCTTATTAGGCCCTCGCCGAAATAGTTTTGCGTCCGCTCGTCGGAGGGGTTGTAGTATTCGTCATACCCCGGTATCTGAATGATGCGGATTCCAAGGTCCGCCGCGAGTACGATCGCCTTGCGCATGACCTCCACGCTTTTTTTGCGCACGTCCGCGTCCAGGCTTCCCAGCGGATAGCGGCGGTGGCCGGACAAGCACATGGATTCCACGCGGATACCTTCCTGCACCATATCCCGTACCAGCGCCAGCCGCTCCGGCATCGGCATGTCCAGCCGGGCCTGCTTGGCGTCGCTTTCATCTACGCTCATTTCCACATAATCAAACCCGGCCGATTTGGCGGCAGAGAGCTTTTCGGGCCAAGTCAGCGTATCGGGCATAGCCTTTTCATACAGGCCCAGGCGGCAATCCTTAATCATTTTCGGGCCTCCTGTCCATAGTACGCGCCCGCGCCGTGCTTGCGGAAGAAGTGTTTATGCATCAACTCCTGCTGCATGGACGGAAGCGTTCCGCCCGATATGGAAAGCGCGTGCCAGGCCATCATGGCTACTTCCTCCAGCACCACGGCGTTGTGCACCGCGTCCGAAGGGGACTTGCCCCACGCAAAGGGGCCGTGGCTGTGAACCAGCACAGCGGGCGTATATTCCGGATTGGCCTCGGCGAACCGCTCCACAATAACATTGCCCGTTTCGGCCTCGTATTCCCCGGCGATCTCGGCGGGCGCCATGAGACGCGTGCAGGGGATATCGCCCAAAAAATAATCCGCACCCGTGGTGCCGAGAGCGGGGATGCTGAGCCCCGCCTGCGAAAATATGGTGGCCCAGCGGCTGTGGGTGTGTACGATTCCGCCGATGTTCGCGAATGCGCGGTACAGCTTTACGTGCGTGGGTGTATCCGAGGAAGGGCGCAAATCGCCTTCCACAACGGCTCCATTTAAATCCACCACCACCATATCGCCCGCAGTCATATGCTCGTACTCCACGCCCGAGGGCTTGATGACAATAAGGCCTTTTTCACGGTCTATCCCGGAAACGTTGCCCCATGTGAACGTCACCAGGCCGTGCCTGGGCAGGAGGAGATTCGCCTCCAATACGCGTTGCTTTAATTCTTCCAGCATGCTCTTCTCCTTAAAAATACGCTTGATTATATTGCACAGAAAAACAGCGCGCCTTTCCGTCTTTACGCCTTGCATAGAGGGCAGGCGGCGCATGCAGCTTTAGGTCCTGCAGTTATTGCATCAGCTGAACGTCATCCCAAAGGCCGTCGAGGCTCTGTATCGTTTTTAGATACAGGGAATATTTTTGCCGATATGTTTTCGCCAGGTCGAGGTTCGGCCGAACCGCCGCCGAGACAAGCGTCATGGCGTTTACGGCGCTCTCAATGGAGGGCTGATCGCCCGAAGCTACCGCCGCACACATGGCGCAGCCCAACGCGCCCGCTTCTTTGGCGGACACGGTCTCCACCGGCAGTTCCATGACGTCCGCAAACATCTGCGTCCAGACGGCAGACTTTGCGACGCCGCCGGACAGGCGGATTCCATTGGGCAAATCCTTGCGCGTCTTCAGCAATTTATCCAAATGATATTTGTGCGAGAAGCACACACCCTCATACACGGCGCGCAGAATATGCGCTCTTGTATGGTTGGCTCCTATTCCGATAAAGCAGCCCTTGGCGTTGGGATGCACATTCGTACCCAGAATAAACGGCAAAAAGACGGGGCAGAATTCATTGGCCGGAATGGCGGAGATCTGCCGGTTGATTTCATCGTATACGCTTTTGCCCTGATCCGCCTGCTGTGTGAGCAACTCCGGGCAAAGGGTTTTTAAAACCCATTCCTGGTTTCCCGCCGAAGTGGGGCTGCACTCCTCGATCAGATAATATTCCTTCATGGCAAACAGGGAGTTCATCCATGCCGTGCCGTCCGTTACAGGCGTTTTTCGGATATATTCGTTGATGCTCCAGGTGCCTGCGATCATGCAGATATTCGTGTCGTCAGTGAGGCCGACCGCAAGGGCGCAGGCGTCGATATCGAACAGGCCGCCGGCTACAGGCGTACCCGCTTTGAGCCCCGTCCTCGCGGCCGCTTCTTCACTGACCATACCGCAAACTTCTGCTGCGCCCTTTAAGGGAGGCAGCGCATCCATCAGCTCATCCAGGCCAAAGAGAGCCATCAGATTGCGATCGTAACTGCGTGTATGAAGGTTCATAAGGTTGGATCCGGAATAATCGGAATATTCTCCGTATGCTTCCCCGGTCAGGCGAAAACGGACGTAGTCCTTGCAGGAGAAAATCCATTTTACATTCTTCAGCGTTTCCGGCTCATACTCCTTGAGCCAGGCCAAAAGCGCCACCGGCTGGCACGGCATGATATGCTGGCAGCTGAGCGCAAAGACTTTTTCCGCCGTACCGTCCTTTTCCCATTTGAGCGGATATTGCCAGGCGCGGTTATCCGTGGAACCGATGCCCTTGCGGGCGGGGTTATCATCCTTGCCCCACAGATACAGCCCTTTTCCATGCCCGCAAATCGCCACACAGCGGACATCCTCGCTCTTTACGCCGGTCTTTTCCAGCAGAGCGCGAAGGACTTTGCAGTTTGCCTCCCACATCACTTCCATGTCCCGTTCGGCCCAGTCCGCATACAGGGACTCGGTCGGCGTTTCATGAGAGGCGACGCCTATTTCTTCGCCGTTTGCCGTATACAGGGCGGCCTTTGTCGTTGTGCCTCCGTTATCCAGACCAATATAATATTTCACTCAGTACTCCCTTCGCGGCGGATGCTGCTTTCGTATCGGTGCAGTCGGGTTATAGCAGATGGCTGTTCTGGCCCTTGGGGCGGTAGGGGGCGGTGCTGTTGCGCTCAAGCAGCTTGGTTCCCACCTGCATCTTGGTAATGGACGAAAACGGATACTGAATCCGGTCGCAAAGGATGCGCACCGCCCAAATCCCCATATCGGAACAGGGTACCTCCATTGTTGTCAGCGGGGGATCGGACATGGAGGAAAACGGAATGCTGTCAAACCCTACGATGGAGATGTCCTCGGGAATGCGTATTTTAAATTCCTTGAAGGCCTTCATCACGCCCAAAGCGATGCTGTCGTTATTGGCAACCAGTGCCGAAGGAAACTTCACGCCTTCCTCGAGCATTGCAACTATGGACTGATATGCGCCGTCCGGCGTCGGATGTACCGCATAGACAAGCGCCGGGTCGAATGCGTGGCCCAACTGTGGAATTGCGCATTCAAACGTTTTCCTGCGCACATTGCAGTTGCTCGAAGGCAGTACATTGGCGATGAAGCCGATTTGGGGGTGACCCAAGGAAGAAAGGTGCAAAACCGCCCGATGAATGGCTTCTTCGTTGTTCATGGTGATGCAGTTGTAATCCAGCATCGGCATATAATTGTCCAGAACCACCATAGGCGTGGTGATTCCGGAAAAGTACTCCGTAGCCTCCGGCGTCAATTCCGTTCCCAGCAGCAGGATGCCGTCCGTTGGGTCCTGCGCAAGCAATTCGGAGATTTCGTCGAGCTGCTTTTCGCCGCAGGCCGTCATAATGAGATTATAGCCCTGCCTGCGGCACTCCTTTTCCACGGCGTCGATAATCGCGTTGACAAAGCCGGGGTTTCCGTCAACCAGCATGGAGTGTTTCTTATATTTAATAAAGCGGATCGTTTTCTTCGCCGGTTTCCGATCAAAACCGTTGTTCACACGATACCCGTTCTCTTCAAGTAATTTCTCGATTTGCCGGCGTTTTTCAAACCCAACGCCTTCCCGATTATTCAGCACCAACGAAACCGTCGCAGCGGAAACATTGGCCATGCTCGCAATTTCTTTTAATTTCATTTCGTTTTCTCCGGCCGTATCATTTCTTTATGAAATAAGAAAGTAAGATTCGTTGGCAATAGTATATACCAAGAATTTTATAAATGCAAATAAAAAATTAAGTAAATTTCTTAAGTAAAGTTTAACAATGTTTGGAATATAAGCGGAAAAAGCGAAGATGCTGTCTAAGCGAACTAAAACAGCACCGAAGCGATAAAGATTCCAGAAATTTGGCATGTTTCTTATATTATCTTTCAGAAGAGCAGTGGCCTTTTTCTTCAGAACCGGCTGGATTCTTTACAAAATAATTTAGTATAATACTTAGGTTTTGACAAAATAATTTATAAAATCTCTCTTAAACAGGTTGACACTACTAAAATCACATGTTAATATTTAATAAAAATTAGTTTATGCCTTTCGTATCACCCCGCAGAAACGTCAAGTTCAATAATCAGTAGCAAGGAGATTGCATTCGTCATCCATCCGCTCAGACGGCGGATTCCTCGGATTGTGGAAAATCAGTTTGTACGTGCGAATTGCTCGGTTCATGGATGAACCGCGTGAGTATTTTTGTGACCCTTTTACAGCTTAGCGTTTGAGACGGCTGATAATATTGGCGCCCGGCATGGGCTGCCAGGTTCAAAAGGAGCAGCAGCATGAAAGTATATCGCAAGGACACCGGAGAGAAGTATACGCCTTTCAGCCACTTCGGCATGACCACGCAAGTCATATTCAACCCGGATACCGGATGCAGGCGCGCCAACATCACCCTGTCTACGGTGGGCAAGGGCGCGGGCAGCGTGGACGAAGTCCATGAGCATTCGGATCAGATATTCTATGTTTTAAAGGGCGTCATGAGCGTCAGCGCGAACGGCCGGCTTTTAGAGGTTCTTCACGAAGGCGACGCCATCATGGTGGAAGCGGGCGATGTTCACGCCGTTACGAACGAGGGGGATGAAGACTGCGTCTATTATGCCGTTACCGTTCCCCCGCTTACAAAAACACACTAACCGATACCAAAAGACAGGAGCGTTGTTATGAAGAAAGTATGTAAACCTTACAAGTTCGGGACTTTCAAAACGAATGCCGATTTTAGCGCCGCAATGGCTGCGGATGGCCTGAACTTCCCGATTTCGGATGATGTCTCCATCCTGATGGAACCCGTCACCCTGGCCAACGGCCATGTGATTCCCAACCGTATGGTCATTCAGCCGCTGGAAGGCTTTGACGGAACCGAGGACGGCAACCCTTCGGATCTGATATTCCGCCGTTATAAGAGGTATGCCGAGGGCGGCGCGGGCCTGATCTGGTACGAGTCCATCACGGTTGCCGACGACGGGCGCTGCAACCCCCTGCAGATGATTATTAAGAAAGAAACTGTTCCCGAAATCAGGCGTCTTGTAGAGGAAAGCGACGCAGCCGCCATTGCAAAGTATGGAAGAAAGCCCTACAACGTATTGCAGCTGACCCATTCCGGCCGGCGCAGCACCAACGCGGAGTGGAAGTCCACACCGCTGGCCGTGGTAGCAAACCCCTACATTGATCATCACAATTCCATCGACGGGCAATCGGGCGAGATCACGTTCGCGACCGACGAGAAGATCGAAGAGATCGTGGAAGGCTTCATCCACGGTGCGGAACTGGCTGTGGAATGCGGGTTTGATTCCGTTGACGTAAAAATCTGCCACGAATACATCCTCCGCGAACTGCTGGCTGCATACAACCGCCCAGGCAAATACGGCGGAAGCTTTGAAAACCGTACCCGCGCGACGTTCGATATCATCCATGGCATCAAGGAACGCTGCGGGGACAAGATCGATATCTGCGTGCGCCTCAATGCATACGACTGTATCCCCTGGCCGCACGGCTGGGGCATGAAGCAGGAGGAAGGCGTTATGGAACCCGATCCTACCGAGGTCATCAAACTGTGCAACATGCTGGTTGCGGAGGGCGTGGACCTTATCAACCTGTCCACCATGATGCCCCGGTACCAGCCCACCGGCCGCGGATATTTGGCCGAACTCGAAGAGGATGCGATTATCGAGCCCTATAAGGGCGTGTATGCGCTGTTCGATATGACCCGCCGCATCAAGGAAGCCGTACCCGGCGGCACGTTTGTCTGCACGGGTCTCACATGGCTCGAAAATTTCGGCGGCGCGGTTGCGGCAGGCTGCATTCAGGAAGGCTGGTTCGATTTGGCGGGCTTTGGCCGCCAAGGATTTGCCTATCCGGATTTTGCCGAGGACATCATGAAGACGGGCAATATGGTTCGCTCCAAATGCTGCATCACGTGCGATAAGTGCTACGACCTGATCCAAAAAGGGCATGTGCAGAGCGGCTGCGTCATCCGCGATCAGGAGGTCTATTTGCCTCTTTACCGGAAATATGTTCTGAAGCAGCAGTGATTGAAACCTTGGGCGCTTTTGCAAAGGAGAATGTATATGAAGCAGATCAAGTTTAATCATACCGATCTTAGCGTATCGCCTGTTTGTCTTGGCACGGTGAATTACGGCACAACGATGTCCGAGCAGGACGCTAAGGCGCAGATCAGCGCGTACCTCGCCGCGGGCGGCAATTTTATAGACACCGCCCATATCTACGGCGATTGGGGAGACGGCCCCAGGTGCATCAGCGAGCGTGTCATCGGCAAATGGTTCAAGGAAAACGGCCGCCGCGGCGAAGTTGTTCTTGCCACCAAGGGCGCACACCCGGACTGGGGCTTTATGGATATCCCCCGGGTCAACCGGAAATGCATCGATAAGGATATCAATGAAAGCCTTGAATACTTGAGCACCGACTATATCGACCTGTATTTTCTGCATCGGGACGATCCGAATACGCCGGTGGCTGAAATCATGGAATGCCTCGATGACGCGCGCAAAGCGGGGAAACTCCGTTATTACGGCTGTTCCAACTGGGCGCTGCCCCGCATCAAGGAAGCGCAGGCCTATTGTAAGGCGCACGGGCTTCAAGGCTTCAGCTGCAATCAGCTGATGTGGAGTCTGGCGGACGTCAACTTCTACAACCTGCCCGATAAGACGTTCATACTCATGGACGAAGAAACGCGTGCATATCACGCGGAAACCGGCATGAACGTCATGGCGTATATGTCCATCGCCAAAGGGTACTTTGCGCGCCGGGCCACGGGCGAAAATCTGCCCGCCAGCGTTACGGAGGTTTATGAAAGCCCCTCCAACGACGCGATCTACGAGCTCGCCAAATCCATCGTTGCGCAGGGGAAATACACGTACATGGATCTTTCGTACATGTACATCATGGCGGAAAAGCTGTTCCCGTCCGTTCCGATCGCATCCTTTGATAATATGGATCACCTGGCCCAGTGCCTCGATTGCCTGGACAAGCCCATACCGGAGGACACAGTTGAAAAGTTCGCGCAGCTCAAAAAATTCGTCTATTGGAAGTAACCGCACCTTCGGGCAGTAAGGAGTTATTATGAACGAACAGACTATTTTGCAGGGTTATGCATATGCCAGAGAGGTGTATGCGGCCAACGGCGTTGATACCGATGCGGCAATCAAACGTGCCGATGCCGTACCGATTTCCATGCACAGCTGGCAGGGCGACGACCTGATCGGGTTTGATGGCACCGGCGCGCTGACGGGCGGAATTGCCACCACCGGCAATTATCCGGGGCGCGCGCGTACGGCGGATGAGCTGCGCGCGGATATTACCGAGGCCATTTCATTGATTCCCGGCAAGCTCCGGATTGCGCTGCACTCCTGCCATGCCGAACCCAACGGCAAAAAGGTGGACCGCGACGCCTATACCATTGAGCTGTTCCAAAACTGGGTGGATTGGGCGAAAGCGCGGGGCTTGCAGCTGGATTTCAACCCGACGTTTTTCTCGCACCCCAGGATGGACGGCGACTTTTCTCTGGCAAGCGCCGACGCAGGCACGAGAAAGTTCTGGGTGGAGCATGCAAAGCGCTGCCGGGAAATCGGCGCCGAATTCGGAAAGCAGTTGGGCACGCCCTGTATCACAAACTTCTGGATGCCCGACGGCTACAAGGATATTCCCGCCGATACGGCGGCGCCGCGCCTTCGTATGATCGAATCTCTGGATGAGATATTCGCGGCAAAGATCGATCCCAAGTACGAAGTGGATTCTCTGGAAAGCAAGCTCTTTGGCTTTGGCATTGAAAGCTATACAGTCGTGAGCCATGAGCTTGCGCTCAGCTATTGCATGAAAAACAACAAGTACGTATGCTTGGACGCGGGGCATTTTCACCCGACGGAGTCCATCGCCTCCAAGCTGACGGCGATTGCGCCCTTTGTGGAGGGCATCATGCTTCATGTCAGCCGCGGCGTGCGCTGGGACAGCGACCATGTGGTCGTCTGGGATGACGAGCTGCAGCACATCATGAACGAGATCATCCACAACGGGTATGAGAACAAGGTGCATATCGGCCTGGATTATTTTGATGCGTCCATCAACCGCATTGCGGCGTGGGTGATTGGCACGCGCAACCCAAGGAAGGCCATTCTCAATGCGTGCCTGGCGTCGCTTCAGGACGGGCGCGACGCGGAAAGCGCGGGCGATTTTACATCGCGCCTGGCGCTGCTCGAAGAAAACAAATCCCTGCCCTTCTCGGCCGTATGGGATTACTACTGCATGGTCTCGGGCGTTCCCGTGGGGCGCAAATGGATCGAACGGGTAAAAGACTATGAGCGCAGGGTCTTGTCCCGGCGCTAAAAAGAGCCTGTTATCCCGTTCCGTCCGCAATGCCGCAAACGGCGGTTTTGACGCATTATCTTTCAACCGTTAAGGAGATACAAATGACCATCGGTAAGACCACTTGGCTCATTCCAGATATGTATTGGCCGGAAATCACCTCCGAAGGGCATTACGTCAGCCACGAGTCCATATGCGTTTTGAATACGTCCGATGAGGAATGCAAACTGGAACTTACTCTGTATTATGAAGACCGTGCGCCCCGCGGCGGATATTCCGTCATCTGCGCGGCGCAGAGAACGCATCACATACGCATGGATCGCCTGACCGACGCGAGCGGAGCGCACATTCCCCGCGGCACTCCTTATGCGGCGATGATCCATGCGTCCGCGCCTGTTGTGGTCCAATATACGCGCGTGGATACCACCCAAAGCGCAAACAGCCAGATGACCACGCTGGCGTTCCCGCTTTCCTGAACGAACAAAAAGTTTTCAGGCCCCGGCCTGAAGAATTTGGGAATGAGGCGACATTTCAGCACGCGTTTCATTTTCAAGCAGCCGATAAAATTAGGAGGGAACGAAAAGAATGAAGAAGTTGTTATGCATGTTCCTGGTCGTTATGATGGCGCCCTTTGCATTTGCGTGCGGCAAGCCGGAGCAGCCGGCGTCTGCGACGGATGCGCCCAGGGCCGAAGCGCCCGGTCAGCCGGAATCGGCCAAGGAAGGACCCAAGAAAATCGTGATGGTAGGCTCTGAGGGCAGCGTAGACGCAGCCGATTTCGGCTATAAAGTGGTTCCTGCCAGGGAATACACCATTGCGGTCGTTGTCAAGAGCGCGGCTATCCCCGTTTGGGAGTCCCACATCATCGCCGCCAAGAAGGCAGGCGAAGCGCTCGGCGTGAAAATTCTTGATTACTCGCCCAGCAAAGCGGATAATGTGGAAGAGCAAAAGAGGATTCTCGAAGACCTGATCACCACCGGCGTTGACGCGGTCGTGCTTGCGCCCGCCAACACCGAAGCCGTCAAAGGCCCAGTTCAGGATCTGATCAATGCGGGCATCCCGGTCATTTACGATAACACCATGGGGCCGTCGGATGTAGATTACCTGACCTACGTGGGCGTTGACAATACCAAGGTGGGCGAAATGATCGCCGACATGATGGCGGAACTCATCGGTGGAAAAGGCCAGGTCCTTGTCATGGAAGGCGTTCCCGGCCAGGCAACCTCGGATCTCAGGACGCAGGCATGCGTTGACCGGTTTAAAGAGCAGTATCCGGACGTTGTTGTGGAAACAGGCGTTACGAAGTGGCTGATCGACGAAGGACGCAAGCTCGCGGAAGACTATATCACCAAGTGGGGCGACGACCTCACCGCTATCGTCTCGGTTGGCGGCAACCAGGCGGAAGGCGCTGTGGAAGCCGTTAAGGCGGCAGGAAAAGAAGGCAAGATATTGGTGAGCGGCTTTGACGTACAGGAGCCCCAGTATGCCGCTGTCGAGAACGGTTCCGAAGCGTTCACGGTGTCCCAGGGCGTCTATGAGCAGGCTTATTTGAGCGTTGTGGCAGCAGTCAAAGCGCTCAACGGCGAAAGTGTTCCGCGCCTCATCAACTGCCCCATCACCATCGTAACAAAGAGCAATCTCAAGCAGATGGACGAGCGTCCCGCGGCGCTGCAGACCAGATAAGACATTGTCCGGCGCAGCCGTGCGGGCGGCTGCGCCCTTCTCCCAAGCTCCGGTTTGCTGATAAATTTCATCTCTTGGGGGTGTGGGGGATCGCAGCAAAGGATCCAGGGTTCTAAAATCGGTTCGCAGGATCGATTTTCGGTTCATACGAACCGCCGAACCCGCTTCCCTGCGAAAAAGCCCACATTTAATCAAATCTGACGACATGCGTGTCAGATTTGCGCAAAAAAGTGCGTAACAACGCACTTTTAACCTTGAGAAAATCTACTGATAAAGCACGCAGGACTTTATCAGTGGTATACGGCCGGAGCTTTTCTTTGTCACTTCGGCTTGTCCTCTGAATGGTTGTTTGAAACCGACGCGCATAAAAAGTCGTTTGCGTTATTCACAGAAAAAGGAATGAACAGCTTATGGCAAATGAGTATTTACTGGAAATGCAGCACATCACCAAGGTCTTTCCCGGCGTGAAGGCCTTGGACGATATGAACTTCAACCTGAAGCCCGGAGAAGTGCATGTGCTCATCGGCGAAAACGGAGCCGGTAAATCCACGCTAATGAAAATCCTTGCGGGCGCTTACTCTCCGGATGGCGGCGAGCTGTTCATTGAGGGGAAAAAAGTAACGCGCTTTAATCCGATTGCGGCCCAAAAAAGCGGCATCGGCATCATCTATCAGGAATTCAACCTGGTACCGTATTTAACAGTTGCCGAAAACATATTTATCGACCACATGCCAAGGAAATCCGGCGTGTTTATAGACAAGAAAAAAATGCACGAGAAGGCAAAGAGGCTTCTCGGCGACATGAAAATGAATGTTGATACGCATGCGCTGGCAAATTCCATCACCGTTGCGCAGCAGCAAATGGTTGAAGTTGCGAAGGCTCTGACGCATGAATTGAAGATATTGATCATGGACGAGCCGACGGCATCGCTGTCCGATCTCGAAATCGAGCAGCTGTTTGAAATTGTCCGGACGCTGACCAGGCAGGGGATAGGCATCATCTATATTTCCCACCGCCTGCAGGAGATCCCGATTATAGGCGACCGATTAACCATACTCAGGGATGGAAAATACATCTGTACGCGCGACGTCAAGGACATAACGACTGACGAGATGGTCAAGCTGATGGTCGGCCGCGAGATTTCCGACCTCTATAAAAAAGAGCAGCGGACGCCCGGCGATATGGCATTAAAAGTTGAACATTTGTATTCGTCCAAAGAGAAGCTTTGCGACATCAATCTGGAGCTGCGCCGGGGCGAAATCGTAGGGCTTGCGGGTCTTGTCGGCGCGGGCAGGACGGAGCTGGCGCGCACACTGTTCCATGTGGACTCTTATGACAGCGGAACCATTCATTTGTTGGGGAAGGAAGTCAGCAAGAATCTCACTCCGCATCAGGTGATTGAAAGCGGACTGTCCCTGCTGCCGGAGGACAGAAAGCGGCAGGGCCTGTCGCTCATCCTGCCCATTTCTCAGAATATCGTCATGGCAAGCATGGATAAGCTCCATGCGCGCGGGCTCATACGCTCCAAGGCGGAGAAAAAGATCGTTGATGAGTATATCAAGGACATCAATATCGTTACCCCTTCGAGGGAGCAGCTGGCGGGCAACCTGTCCGGCGGGAACCAGCAGAAGGTGGTCTTAGCAAAATGGCTGTGCACAAAGGCCGACGTTATTATATTCGATGAGCCGACCCGCGGCATCGACGTGGGCGCAAAGGGCGAGATTTACGCGCTGATGAACGAACTGGTCAAGGAAGGGAAGGCCATACTGATGATTTCCTCCGAGCTTCCGGAAATCATCGGGATGAGCGACAGAATCTATGTCATGCGCAACAGAAGAATTGTCAAAGAGTTAAGGTCGAGCGAGGCCACGCAGGAATTGATCATTTCCTATGCGATGGAGGGGGCTTTGGAAGAGGAGTGTCAGCATGGTTAAAGTGAGCGCGGCATTAAAACGCATTCCGATTGTCACATGGTTTATTCTGCTGCTGGTTATCGTGTTCAGTT
>JAFABA010000082.1 GCA_023426265.1 Bacillota bacterium | reverse complement strand
TGGCGCTAAATAAAATTTCGGGCTGGGATAAAAGGACTTGCCTGCTTGCGGCTTCGCCCGCAGGGCTTTCGCCTACGGTCCTTCTTGCAATGGAACTGGAGGCGGATTCGGCGAAGGTTATTGTGTTTCAGGTTTTGCGGCTGGGCCTCGTGCTGCTGTTCGCGCCGCTGTGCGCGGGGCTGATGCTGGGGTAACAATTACCCCAAAAGTTCTTTAATTTTGTCTCATTGCGGGTATGCTTTCACTGCTGCATGTATAATGACCATCGGGCATGCCCTGGCCTTGCGCAAAGGCGGATGCCCGGAAAGCGGTTGAATTTTGTATATAAACGCATTATAATCAGTCGTAGTCCCATATGGTGGGAAATCCCAATGAAATTTTGGGGAAAAGCCGGGGCGCTCATTCCGGATGTCTCATATGAGGTATATGACGATGATTCATAAGGCGTTTGCTGTGCTGGAAAGCATATCGGCCACCGACGCGGCCACCATCGATTCGATCAGCGAGGGAACGGGTATCCCTCGCAGCACCGTGCACAGAATATTGCAGGCGCTTCAGGCGGAAGGGGTCGTACGCCGCCATGCCAAACAGGGGTATGCGCTTACGCCCAAGCTGTTATCCCTTGGGTTACGCGGTATTGCGGAGCGGAGCGTGCTGGATGCCGCGATTCCGGTGATGCGCGAATTAAACGAGCAAACGAAGGAAACGATATCGCTCAATGTGCTCAATGGTTATGAACGGGTATGCATCTACCGTATCGAGGGGACCCAGCCCATTACGCGCAGCGTTCGTATAGGGGCAAACGCCCCTCTGTTTGTGGGCTCGGCAGGCAAGGTGATTGCCGCGGGGCTGACCCCCCGGGAGCGCGATCGGATACTGGCGCGTTACATGGATCAGGGGATATTCAAGCAAGAGGAGCTGCCCAATCTTTTGCGGGCAGTGGAAGAAGCCCGAGAACTGGGCTATGCCATCAGCATAGGGGAGCGGGTGAAGGGAAGCGCGTCTTTGGCCGTGCCGCTCAAAGACGTAATGGGCAATGTCATGGCGTCGCTTTCCGTTGCCACATTGGAAAGCAGGCTGACTCCAGAAAACAAGAACATGTATCTGGAAAGTCTGCTGCATGGCGCACAGCAGATCCAGCAGCAATGCATTTATTAATTCCTGAAGCATCAGATGAAGCGGAAACGATAGCTTACCAGTGGTCTTTACCAACATGGTGATTGGCCTAGGCATGTTTTTCTGAGAAAAGTCTCGTTCTCGCCTCTTGCATAGCCATAAATGCACAAGCGCATGTGGCAGCCGCTTCTATTTGTTAACGGCAAGTTGGCAGACGGAATAATCCGACAAAAATTTATAACATGCTGTACTATGAGAATATTTGGGATAAGTGACCGCTGGAGATTCGGCTTCAGCGGTTTTTCTGTTACCTCATAGCGGTACCCATGGATCTGAATACGAAGGCTTTGCTCTCTAATGCTGGAAGCGCGGCATGCGGAGCAGCCGCTCAGGCAAAGCAGCAGCCGTGAATGTTATACATTTTCGATATAATTCCGAAACAACGCGCGCTGTACTGCCCTTCAGGAATAAAGCCGTGCATCCTTTCCCCCGGTTAGCCGTCATATATACAGGATTTCAAATTTGCACAAGAGGACGACAGCGCATGAAAGCTCACGTTAAGAATACTTTAATCAAGGCTATATCTTTGGGATGCGTGCTCCTGTTTGCGGGATGCGCGCAATTGGCAAACCAAACGCAACCGATAACCACGCAAACAGAGCGCCCGCAGACCGAAAGCCCGCTGCCGGGCTCATCAGCATCCGCGGAGCAGGCTGCTGCATTCTATGCCTATAAAAGCGCCTATGTCGCGGATAGCACCAATACGGTAGGGCTTTTGAGCAGCCTCTCCTACGGGGCCGCATTGCAAAAAACAGAGTTGCTCACCCAAAAAGAGCCCTATGGGATCATCGCCACCTACGATTTTACAAGTTTCAATAGTATTCCGGAAGACTACCGGCAGGCCTGGGAACAGAACGCTGCCATTCTATTCGCACTCATAGGCAACGTGGAGGAAATATACTTCAACTCCGGTGCCAATACGTTTTCTATCGCATACCGCGCTAAGTTCGAGACGGAATTCGGGCAGGATATGCGCCTGTTCGCGCAGGATGAAGAAGCATTTGCGGCATTCCTGAAAAAACTGACATCGGAATCGGGCCCGGGATCGAGTGCGGAGCCCGCATCCCAATCCCCGGCGCTGCAGGGAGCGCCGTCATCGACAAAGATAGGCGAGGGAGATCTGATGGCGGACTACACCATCGATTTGCTGCCTGGCTATACAGCCAAAACCAATTACTTCGGTTCCACATTCCGCTATAACGATCTGTATGCCGGGGGCGTGGAGTTGAGGACGTATTATCCCGATATGCCCTACGGCCAGTTGCTGAACAACCATACGGAAATATTACGGGATTGGTCCGAGATCGAGGTTGCTTTCCGGAATCCGGGAGCGTGGGAAAATGGGCTGGAGAAGATTATTGTGGCGCATTTCAACAGCGATGATTACGACGATCCGCTCAGCGGACAAACCTACGATCACACCACCTATTATCTGATTTTCAAGGAGAAAATTGAAGCAGTCAATTATATGGGCGAAAAGATCACCTATCAGCGGTGTTATGTGCTGGATTTTGCGACGACCTATTATGATGAAAAAGGGCCCTTCATGCAGCTTTTTTCCGACGAGGAAATTCTCGGCATTGCACAATCCTTTGCTCTAAAAGGCGACGTGCCTTACCAGCCCGCGGTCGGCTTTGATAAAATGCGGGAAATGGCGGAATCCCTGCTTGAGGAAGCGCTGTATGGGGGCAAGACATCACAGATGCGTGAAATGTACGAGGCCATGGGCAAGCCCGTCTCCATAACGGAAGAAGATTTGATAGGAGCGGGGTTCACCGTTTTTGCACAGGCAGGCAAACGTGTGTGGGAATATACGTTTGAAAAGGGCGGCATACGTGCGCGAATTCAGTTTGATATGGATACGGGGAAACGAATCGGGTTTTCGTGGGGAAAAGTAGCGACGTAACGAACTTGACGTAACGAACTTAGCATAGCTCTATAGTATAGCTTATAATTTCTCACCCAAACACACGAATCCCACAAACGCAAAAGACCGTTTGCTCTATTTCGAAGAGGCAGACGGTTTTATGTGAAAGGAAAATGGTCAAAATCATTGCCCTCGTCATCAAAAAGGAAAGCGTGGGGAAAACCACTACGACCGTCAACCTGGGCATCGGTCTCGCCAAGCTTGGGGACAAGAGGCCCTACGACTATGTGCTGATTGATTGCACGCCTGCCCTTGGTATGATGACCATCAACGCTTTGGCCGCGGCGGACAGCGCGATTATCCCTGTTCAACCGCACTAGATTTCTGCATCCAGACCGGGAGGCTGTCCATTACGGATTCTTTAAGTGTAAAAAGGCTGTATGACGAGCACAACATGCGGCCTTTTTTTGTTCTTTAACAGCATGGCCAGCTGCTTAATTAAGCTTTTTAATAACCGGTTGGATGGAGGAGACGATCATAGACTGGCGGGGCCGCTGTGCGAAATAAAGTTCGAGAGTACGGAAGAAGCTGTCGCACTAAATAAGTATAAAAAGCAAAAGGCGGCGGCTGGCAGTAACCGGAAGCCGCCTTTGTTATTATGTTTATAACTACTCCGATGAGACCCTCTACTGTTCTATAAAAGGATGGGGGCAAAGAGATCTTTTCTTTAATGGGAACAAAGTCGATTTGTAAGTGCCACAAAATCTATACTATCGTGCGACATATCGACGATCCCTGCGCGGCGTAGTACGCTTCCAACTCCCGGTACCTGTTGCTGAATTCCATATTTCCCTCATACGTTACGGTCGGATCATCCTCCCTCCTTTTTACATAGGCGGGAATCCGGTTGATATGGATTACGAGCGCGCTGTTGCCGCCGCCCGCCCAGAAAGGCGTAATGCCGCCGTGCTCCTTGTTCCAACCCTGCGCTCCTGTGATATCCACAGAGCGTAACACCAGCC
>JAFABA010000064.1 GCA_023426265.1 Bacillota bacterium | reverse complement strand
CTTCATTTTCCTTATAGCATATAAAAAAACGAATACCAATCACTCTTAAAGAACCGCATAAGAATGTGAACCATCCCGGTTAGATTACAAACCGCCGTAAGTTTTCATACCTTTTGAAGCCTGCGACGGCAGAAATTTTTCTACCGCGTACAGTAAAAAAGCGACTGGCGAAAAACGTCGAAACCGCCAGTCAATGCCGCATAATTCGATTCAAAAAATTCTGGGCGCCGCACAGCGAAAAGCCCTCATAGTATCAGCGATCCGGTTTGCATATGCAAACCGGATTTGCCTTGCCTTAGCATAAATTGTATAATTGTAGTCAATTGAAGCTGCGAAGCAGAAAACAAATCAGCTCAGGATACTTATGAAATATTTCGAGGTGAAGAAATCGTGACAGACAAAAAAATCATAGTACAGTTTACGCTTGTGACATTTTGCATAGCCTATCTTGTATCAGGTGCTTTGATTGCTCTTGGGCAATTCGGATATACGGTTCACAATTGGGTTCACTCGCTGCAGCAATTCGGGATGAATATTCCTTTTGCAATCTATATTTTGTCGCCCGCCATTGCTTCCTATATCGTTCTGAAGAAAAATAACAAAATAGCAGATTTTAAGGAATGGCTGAAAACCGTTTTTTACGCCAAAAACAACATAGCTCTCTATTTGTTCGTTGTTGGAGGGCTTGCACTGTATTTTTTGATACATCTTGCAGTTTCAGGCCGCGCGGAAATGGGGCTTCCATTTTATACGTTCTTCCTTTCCCTGCCCGGCAATCTTGTGATCGGCGGCTTGGAGGAGGCTGGCTGGATGTATATATTGCAGCCTGAGTTTGACAAAAAATATGGCTTTGTTTTATCTTCTGTTTTCGTCGGAATTATTTGGATTTTATGGCATATCCCCCTCTTCTTCATTCCGGGAACGAATCACGGAGAGGGACTCATTAACTTTGGGATGTTTGCAGTTCAGCTCATGGCGTTCCGGTTCTTCAACGGGGCAATCTACAAAATATCAGGAAAAGGCCGTGTGTTTATGTGCGTATTATTCCACACCATGTTCAATGCGGCATCCCCTATATTCGGCACCATGACTATGACTTGGGCGGGAACAATTGCCGCAAACGCTGTGATTGTTCTTGTTTCAATTGTAACCGTTGTGATATACAAAAAGAGCTCCGCACGGCGCGGAGCCCGGATGATGAACGGCTGATCATCTTCAATATCCCCTGCTATCGATCATTTCCTGCGTAATGGTAAAGCAGTCGAACCATGTTTCGCTTATGTACTTTTCCTGCTCGACCGGCTCGCCGCGCTCCATCTGCCGTATGATATCAGAAACATAGGGCCCCTGAAGCGGATTGCATTCCACATTCAGCGCGATTTTCCCTTCCAGGCAGCGGGTAAGCCCCAGCCTTGTCGCGTCAAACGAGATCACGACCACGCCGCCGTCAGCGTTGCAACTAAGGCCCGCTTCTTCCATCGCGTCTATCGCGCCAAGCGCCTCTCCGTCATTTTCACAGTAAACAACGTCGATATCCGTTGTCTTTTCCAGTATGCTGCCCATGACCTCATACGCCTTGGCCCGCGTAAAATCACCGGGCTCCTGAGCGACAATGTTCCAGTTGGAATGGCGCATTGCCCCCTGTTCGAGCGCGGTGGTACGGCCAATCTGCGCGGTGGAGCCGATCGTTCCCTGAATATGAACGATGCGTATGGGTTCCTCCGTTCTCTGCTGTTTTTCCAGCAGCTCTTCAAGCCACTTAACGGCGGTTTCGCCTTCCTTGTGGAAGTCGGCGCCGATGTACGCTCCATACAGGCTCCTGTCCTCCACCTCGATATCGCGGTCGATCACAATGACGGGGATATTGGCTTCCTTCGCTTCCTGCAGTATCGACTCCCATCCCGTTTCAAGCCTTGGCGCAACAACGATATAATCCACGCCTTGCTGGATAAATGTGCGTATTGCCCTGAGCTGGTTTTCCTGCTCGTTCCGGGCATCGTCAAAGATCAGTTCGTATCCGTTTTCTTCGCTCAGCGCTTTCTTCATGCTCTCGGTGTTGGCCACGCGCCACTCCGACTCGGCGCCGACTTGCGAAAAGCCGACCAAAATGAGGGTTCCGATATCTTCTTCGGAAGCTTCCTCCGACAGTGGCGTCGTATTTGCGCAGCCGCAGAGCAGCAGCGACAGACACAACGCGATCGAAAGCATTCGTTTTATCATGCTTCCATCTCCCCATCGTTCTTTTTCATAGGCATCGTCACGATGACTCTTGTGCCGGCATCCGGCGCGCCCTCAATCGCCAACCCGTATTCCTTGCCGAACAGTATTTGTATCCTCTGGTGCACTGTCCTAAGCCCAAATCCTTCTCTGCTGCCATCCACCAATGACGCCCGCACCGCGTCTAATCGCTCCTTCTTCATGCCGGACCCGTCGTCCGCCACTTCCAGTATCAAATGCCTGCCCTGCGCCCGGCCGGTCACGCGGATAAAGCCTTTGCGGCGGCTGATTTTTATACCATGATACAGAGCGTTTTCCACCAGCGGCTGCAGTGTGAGCTTGGGCAGTATGTAGCATTTGAGCTCATCCGGAATGTCGATCTCATATTCCATCATATCCCGGTAGCGCATCTGCTGAATTTCCAGATAGCTTCGTATGTGCTGTTGCTCCTCCTCCAGCGTGATCACATTCTGCCCGCGGCTCAAAGAAAAGCGGAAGTAATTGGACAGGCTGCTGACCATCGTGACCGCTTCGCTGATCTCCCCGGATTCGATCAGCCAGATAATGGTATCCAGCGTGTTATAGAGAAAATGCGGGTTCATCTGCGCCTGCAGCAGCGCCAGCATGGTGCGGCGGCGCTGTTTTTCTTGCTCCGCATTCTTATCGATTTGCTGCTTTAGGCGCCCGACCATGCTCTCGATACCATCGGAAAGAAGCTGCACTTCCTCCACATCGGCCTGAATGGGTTCGCATACGAGCAGACTGCCTTTGCCTATCGCCTCCAGCCTCTCGCAGATACTCTCGATCGGATCTACGATCCTGCGGCTGAGCTTTCTCGAATAGCTCAGCAGGAAGGACAGCAGCGCCAGCGCCAGAACGACGGTCGCCCCCATCAGTACGACCGTATTTGTAATCATGGCCGTCTGCAGGACGTCCAGATGCACCGCCTCGTAATAAAGGTAGGTGTACATGTACTCCTGGATCAATTCCGTTGTGACATAGATGTTGTTGCTGAGCTGATCCATACGGGAATCGTATTCTTTCGTATCCGCGATTTGCTGCATCTTATCCTTCAGGTTCTGGCACAGATCCAGCACACTGCCCACGGCGCGGAGGCTGTTTTTTTCCGTTGTCGTTTCGATCAATTTACTCGCGATCGTTTCCGCGGACTGTACTTCCCCGAGCGGCAGGCCTTCCGAATACTGGCTGTCGATCACATAATAGTACATTTTGAGGTCGACATCTTTCTTGAAATCACGATTGAAGTCGGAAGCCGTCGTGACGTTGTTCAAGATCGCGTTATACTGCAGCGCATATCCGGTGCCGATGGATGCGACCATGATGATGACCAGCATCAGCGGTATGGTGACGATCAGTATCATCTTCCACAGTTTACGTTGCATGGTGATTTTACCGCTGCTTTTACCCAAACGGATCGTTTTGGTCACTGCTTTCCTCCTCTGCGGTATTCGCTGGGCGTGCAGCCAGACACCTTTTTAAACACAAAGCTGAAATAATGCGGGTCCTTATACCCCACGGAAAACGCAATCTCGCTCGAACGCTTGTCGGTTTGGCGGAGCATGCGCTTCGCTTCGGCAATTCGCCTGCCAGTCAGGTATTCCACAAAGGTTTGCCCGACTTCCTGGCTGAACATCGCCGAAAAATAATTTGGGCTGATGTTCACTTTTTTGGCCACCGTATCGAGCGAAATCGACTCCTCCGGATAATGCTCGTTAATGAAATCAACCGCCTTGATCAGCAGGTCGCGCTGCTGCTTTTTGTTTTCGCTGTCGCGCAGCTCAATCGCCTGTTCCATGACCTGGCGTATATATTGCCGGACTTCCGCGGGCGTTGAAATGTTGTCTTTGGGCCGCAGTTCAAGACGCCAGAAGCTGTCTGCGTGGCAGCCGATCACATCCAGATATTCCGCTGCCGCGAAGTAAGCCGTCATTGTCAGATACCGGCAGAACATGGCCAGAGGAACAGCTTCTTCTCCCGCGTTTTGCAGCAGCTGGCCGATAAAGGAATCGATTTCTTCCGGCGTTCCGCTGCTGAAAAAGTTCCGAAAGCGCTCCTGGCAAATCTCCTTATTGCCCGTATCCGTCCATGAGCTGTCATCTTTACGAGAATGCCGGATGCTCGCTTCAGAGAGTATATGCTCACTAGGGCACAGATAGCGGTACGACAAAATGCGGCTCGCCTCCGTAAAGCATGACGGGATTGCGCCAAGCCGCGATACCGGCGTGCCGCAGGCGATATACCAGCCCACTTCACGGCCTGCCATAGCGCAGCGGCTGCTGATATTTGCAACGCAGTCGAGGGTCCGCTGCGCGATATCGTCCTTTCCGCCCTTAATCAAAACGGCGTATGTCGTGACGTTCCAACGGAACAATAACAGCCCCCTATGGCTGATGATGTGCTGTGTCACCTTGTCCTGTACCGCCGCAAGCGTATCCGTATAGCTCTCGGGCGCGCTGCCGTCGTATTCAGAATTGTTCAGAGAGAAAAGTACAATATTGTAATACAGGGCATTGATGTCGATACCCATCGTTTTCGCGGTTTCGGAGATTTCCAGTACGCTTAAGCAGCCGGTAACGATTTTCTCGAAGAACCGCCTGCGAGAAAACATTTCATACTCCTGCGCTTCCCGCTGAAACTTTTCGAGGTATTCCTGTTGCTGCCGCTCTTCCTCCATTTTTTTGTGCAGCGCAATCAGAACCTCTACCATCTTCCCCTTTAGGATCGGCTTCAACAGATATTGTTCCACACCCATGTGAATCGCCTGCTGGGCATAGGAAAAATCATCGTATCCGCTGATGATGACGATTTTTGTCCTGGGCAGTTCCTTGCGTATCAACTCTATTAACGCGAGCCCGTCCATGAACGGCATTTTGATATCCGTAATTAAAAGGTCGGGCTGAATCTGACGAATCATGGGCAGCGCAAGCTCGCCGTCCGAAGCGTCGCCGGCATAGTGAAAGCCATACTGCTCCCAAAGAATGTTATTGCGTATGCCTTCGCGCACCACAACTTCATCCTCGACAAGAAAGATCTTGAACATCCGATCTTCCTTTCCTATAATAATCGGCGTGTCTGTTTCTCTGTCTGGGAATAGATAATCCTCCCCATATATTTTGTATCATTTTACGATAATAACCAATAGATTTTTTTCTGATATCGGTTCGATTTTTTAAGGAGTCTGCATAATCGCAATTCTGAAACAACGGAGGACTTTACTCCAAGTATTGAAATAAACCCAACAAGGTTTAAGCTTATTAAACTATATTTTTTATCTTTTTGCATCTTTACCCCACTGTGGACTTGTCCATTTGGGCGGATGTACTCGGTACGGATTAGGACAATTGGCGGTGCTTCCATCAATCATCTATATATTTCTTATTTGAATATATGTTAGAATTACATGCTAGAAATTGTATCCAAGCAGAGCGATATTGGCCGGGGTTTTTGAGAGCTCCGGATGCAATACGCACATGAAAACTGGATTTGAGGAGTGGCTTGGTGGAACGAATCGTGCAAATCATAGGCCTGGCTGTTGCGCTCGGCTTTATCGTTTTCAGTATTGATGATTTTATATGGGATCTATGCAATATCGTCCGCAACATCAGGCGTGCGGAGCCCGGCCGGCTGCCCATCGAACGTCTTGACGCCGTACCGCCCAAGCTGCTGGCGGTGATGGTTGCGGCATGGCATGAGGACAATGTGCTTGAAGCGGTCATAGACAATATGATTTCATCCCTTCAGTACCCGCGGTCCATGTACCATATTTTCATCGGCGTGTATCCGAACGACGGCCCGACCATCGGCGTCGTCGAAAGGCTTGCGCAAAAATATGGCAATGTGCACATGGTCGTAAATGCCCGACCCGGCCCGACCTGCAAGGCGGACAATGTCAACAACATCATTCGGTCCATCAAGCAATTTGAAAGCGAGAAGCAATGGCGGTTTCGCTCGGTGACCATACACGATTCCGAGGATGTCGTGCATCCGTATGAGCTCAAGCTCACGAACTATCTGCTTGATTCCTACGATGTGCTGCAATTTCCTGTGATTCCGCTGCAGAAAATGCCCACCTTAACAAACATTTTTCAAGGCATGACGATCGGCACGTATGCCGACGAATTTGCGGAAAACCATTACAGGGCGATGGGGACCCGGGAGGCCATGTCCGCCGTGGTCCCGTCCGCAGGGACGGGATTCGCCGTATCGCATGCGATCCTGGACTGTTTTGGGGACGAACCGCTTTTCCCTGAGGACAGTTTGACCGAGGATTATAAATTATCGCTGATTTTGGCCGAAAAAGGCTTTCATACGCATTTTGTTCTGGAAAAAATCCCCCGCCTGGCGGACAACCATACCGTGCGGTGGGATTTTGTGGCGACAAGAAGTTTTTTCCCGGATACGTTTCAAACAGCCGTCAGGCAAAAAACACGCTGGATATACGGCATCACGATGCAATCGGCAAAAATCTCCGAACTATTTAAGCCCAGCGCAATCGGGTTTGCAGGCAGATATTCGCTTTATAAGGATTTGAAGGCCAAGCTGAGCAACATGATGGTGCTGCCCGGCTACCTCGTTTTCCTCTATTTTGTTGCATCCTTGTTTATTGCGGTTCCTCCCATGTATCCGCAGGGCTCGCTTGCGTACGGGCTTTGCGTATTCCTGACGTTTATGATGGTTTTCCGCCAAATGACACGGGCCGTGGCGATTGCGAACTTTTACGGCTTCAAGAGCGTGGCCGTAGCGTGCCTGTTCCCTCCCCTGATGCCTCTTCGCCTGGTTTGGGGCAATATCATCAATATGGCGGCGACCGTTCAGGCATGGAAGCTCTTTTTTCTTGGGGCGGGGACCAGAAAGAAAACGAGAAAAGTTGCGTGGAGCAAAACGGATCATACTTTTTTGCAGGAGCAGGTTCTGCGCCGCTACTACCGGAATATCGGAGATATCCTGCTGGAAAAGCAATACATCGATGTCAGCACATTAAGCACCGCACTGCGGCAGAGTAAAGCCAAAGGCTTGCGCATCGGCGAATTCCTTTTACGGCAGGGTCTTGTGTCGGAAGAGCAGCTCGCCGAAGCCGTCGCAAATGCGCACCACAGAATTTTTGTCGGCGATCTTTCCGGTTTTACCGGCGGCCGCTCAACCGCGTTTGATCAGGATACGCTCGAAAGGCTGCGCGCCTGTCCCCTTCTGAAAACGGAATTGGGTTACGTGTTTGCTGTGGCCGAATCCTCCGATATCGGGGAGATCTCCGGATCGCTCGGCATTGGGGCGGAAAGCTGCCGCTTTGTTTATACGACCCAAGGCAGCGTTCTCAAGGCCATCCGGGGGCAAAGCGATGGGGCGT
>JAFABA010000212.1 GCA_023426265.1 Bacillota bacterium | reverse complement strand
CGACGCCCGTCGCAACATTCGCGCTCCTGATGGTGCTTTGGCTGCACGAACAGCTCGTGCCCATGTTTGCGGCGTTCGTCATGGTGTTGCCGATGGTCTGGGCAAACGTGCAGGAAGGCATACGCGCCACCGACCAAAACCTGTTGGAGATGGCACGGCTGTTCCGGTTCGGCAGGCTGAAAACGTTGCGGCTCGTCTATTTTCCTTCCGTGCTGCCGAATTTGCTTGCGGCGTGCGCCACGGGGTTAGGGTTCGCATGGAAGGCGGGGGTGGCCGCGGAGGTGATCGCGCGCACGGCGAGTTCGATCGGCAAACATCTTGTGGAAAGCAAAAGCTACCTGGAAATTCCGGATATGTTCGCGTGGACGGCAGTGATGGTGGCGCTCTCCGTGCTGTTTGAAGGGCTGCTGCTTGGGTTCTTCCGGCGCTTGAAAAGGAGACGGGAGGGCAAAAACACATGAGTATCCGGCTTGTGGACGTCATGGCAGGGTATGCCTCCCAGACGGTGTTAAACCGGCTCTCTTTTGCGCTGCCCGAGCGCGGCGCCATTTGGGTTACCGGCCCATCCGGCCGCGGCAAGACGCTGCTGCTGCGGGTGCTTGCGGGGCTGCACAGACCATATTCGGGCAGCATGGAAGGGCTTGGCGGCCTACGGATCGGCATGGCGTTCCAGGAAGACCGGCTGCTGCCCTGGTGCACGGCGCTTGAAAACGTCCGGTGCGTATTAAAAAAAACAGAAGAGAGCGAAAAAACGGCCCGCGAGTGGCTTTCCCGCATGGAGCTTACGGACGTTGCGCAAAGCTATCCGGATGAGCTTTCCGGCGGCATGCAGCGGCGGCTGGCGCTTGCGCGCGCTTTGGCGTACGGCGGGGACTTGCTTCTGCTGGATGAACCCTTCAACGGGCTCGATAAAGAATTGCGTTCACGCGTTGCCGCGCATATCAAAAGCGCCGCGCCCCTGATCGTGCTTGTTTCGCACGAAACAGAGGACGCGGAGTTACTCGGCGCCATACCTGTTGCTTTAAACGACATGATGGGCGGCTAACACACTATGGCCTGTTGATAAAGCTTTTTGCAGGGATTTCACCCCTGCACCCCACCCAAGGGACACGTCCCTTGGGAATCCCTTTCGTCGGGAACGCCCTATTTCGGGCGTTCTCGGGATGGGTTCTCAGGGCCGTTACGGCCCTAAGCGGTGGTTTGGAGGCGGAGCCTCCAACGGTTCCGACAGCCTGGGGCGGTTAAACCGTTATTGCGCTTCTCTGGAGATTCCCAGCATCCTGCAATAGGCCTCCAGGCCGTATAAAAGCGCTTCTTCGTTAAAATTGAAATGCGGGCTGTGCAGCGGCGGGAATCCGCTGTATTCCGCTACGCCCACAAAGAAGAACAACCCCGGAATCTCCTGCTGGTAAAACGAAAAATCCTCGCCGATCATCAGATGCGACATGGGCTGCACGTCGGATTTCATAAGGAGCTGGAACTCCTCCGTCATGTCCACGGGGTTCTCCACGCTGTAATAAAGCTGCACCTCTTTAAATTCCGTGGTGATGCCGGTGGCGACTTCAAAGCCCGCGAGTATTTTCCCGATGCGCTCCATCACCTGTTCACGCATTTCATTGGAGAACGTGCGCAAAGTGCCCGACATCACGACCTTATCGCAAATGATGTTCCGGGCCTCGCCGCCGTGGATTTTCCCTATGGTGAGCACGATCGGCTCATCGGGGCTCGTGGAGCGGGAGACGACGGTCTGCAGCATGGTGATGAGCTCGGCTGCTGCGACCACTGCGTCTATCCCCTTATCCGGGCTTGCGCCGTGCGCACTTTTTCCGTACACCGTCAGGTCAAACCCGCAGGATTGCGCCATGAACGTGCCGCGCCGCACGCCAAGCTGGCCGATGCGAAGCTCCGGAAACACGTGCAGCGCGTAGATGCGGTCCACCCGCGGGTCATGCAGCGCGCCGTCCTCAATCATCCTTCTCGCGCCGCCGCCGCCTTCCTCGCCGGGCTGGAACAAAAGCACCACGGTAACTGTCAGCCGGTCCCGGTGCTCGTTTACAAGCTTCGCAAGCAGCAGCGCAACGGCCACATGCCCGTCGTGCCCGCAGGCGTGCATCTTGCCTTGGTGTGTGGAGGCGTAGGGCACATTCGTCCATTCCTCAACGGGCAGCCCGTCCATATCCGCGCGGAACGCGATTGTTTCTTTGGCGTCTTTCGCGCAGAATACCGCTTTTACGCCGGTGCCCGCAAGCTTTATGAGTACGTCGGGCCGGAGTGCCTCCAGGTACTTGAGCACATACGCCTGTGTCTGATATTCTTCAAACGCGGTTTCAGGTATGCGGTGCAGGTCGCGCCGAACTTTGGTGCACTCTTCCCGCATGGACAGAACCGCTTTGCTTAGTTGCATGATCTTTCCTCAAACGCTTTCTTAGCAAAAAGCGACGCTTTTCAACTTCTTATAGTATAGCGGCATTCAGCGAAAAGCGTCAATGCCATGCTATAATTTATGCTGTAACCGCGCCGCGGGTTCTGTATTGCGCGTTCTGTCGCCTGGGGGTATTATGATAGGAAATTGATTCAACAAATGATGAGGTATGGCCATGCAGGAAGAAATTGTGTTCGCCGCGCTTAATAGGATGGGCATCTCTTACCGCGCGGTGGAGCATCCGGCAATATTTACCGTGGAGGAAATGGAACGGGAACATGTGGACGACGGCGAGGAGATCCCGAAGAACCTGTTCCTAAAGGATGAAAGAGGAAAGCGCCACTTTGTGGTGGCGCTCAAAAAGCATAAGACGGCGGATTTAAAGGTATTGCGGGAAAAGCTCGATACGAGACCGCTATCGTTTGCTTCTGAAGGACGGCTGATGCGGTACATGGGCCTTACGAAAGGCTCCGTCAGCGTGTTCGGCGTGCTCAACGATACGGAGCAGGCGGTGGAGGTCGTCATCGATAGGGAGCTTCGCGGCTGCAAGAGCATCGGTTTTCACGCCAACCGCAATACATGTACGGTATTCCTTTCCATGGAGGATGTGGAGAAAGCACTTCGCGCGCATGGGAATACGGTAACGTATGTGGATATCTGATAAGGCCTTCAGTATCGCGTGTTTGATATTCGGCGTTTTTTTCGGATATTTGTTTACAAAAACAAAAAGCGTTATTGACCCGATGCTTGTTCACAATGCCACGGGGTATTACTATTGTTGGCCTTATCATGTTTTTGTATTTGGCCGAAATCTTATAAGGCAGGTCAATGACAACGGCATACACATAATCTGCTTGGGGCTGACACCGGAAAGTTTGGCGGTCCGTAAAAATCAAACCCCTTGGAGTAAGGACATACGGAAACACCCTTGCGGGTGCTTTTTTTCGTCCTTTTCTAAAGGGGGCAGAATTTTCAAGCGGGACCGACCGGGATATAGAGCCGATGGCATCGGGTAACACGCCCGCCTTTCATATGTGCGCCGATCGTAATCCCCCATATATCCTCCGTAAGCGCCAGACGCTGCTCACGGCAAGATTGCAGCACATGTTTTAGCATGCGCGAGCTCAGGTAATGCTCTCCCTGGCTGCAGACAACGGTCGTCAGGCATGCCTGCGGCTCTTTGATTTCGGCGCCGGGCGTATTGTCAAGCCCGAGAAGCCGGGCAAGTTCCAGCGGAACCGCATATCCGAAGCGCACCTCGTCCCGTCCGCTCAATACGGCCTCTCTGCTGAATGCGGGGGAGATTCTTACAATGGGCATGTGCTCGACCCATTCCAAAATATTTGCGTCATCGGTGAGAAAAAAATCATTGACCTGATTGTTCAACCGCAGCATGGCAGGGCTGGTCGTGTGTGCAATACCGTCACAATTCTTTAAAGACTCGAATTCGTCATATTCCGTACGCATGGCCTGCAATTTGCATGTAAGGTAATCGATCTCTTTCTCCAGTTCTTTGCAGCGAGCGCGCCGGATGTCGAGCCCTTCGTCATATGTCGCCCGGCATAGTTTTTCAACGTCTTCAAGCGAATAGCCCGCATTACGCAAAAATCGTATGCCCGACAGCATGTAAATATCCGGATTTGTATAGGTGCGGTATCCGTTTTCTCCGCGCAGCGGGGCGATTAACCCTCTTCGTTCATAGTTGCGCAGCGACTCGCTGCAGATGCCGAACATTTTTGCGACTTCACTGATGTTGTATTCCCTCATGGGCGTGTGTCCTCCTATGGGCGGGGCAGGGCCAGGAAAATTGGCTTGCGAAATTTTAAACAGGATTGTTACAGGAAACACAATTATGGTACTTGACTTTAAAACGGTTGTAAAGTGTATTCTGTTTTTTGTGAAGAATTTCACATGAAAAGACAGGAGGAATGGCAATGAAGAAGCAGACAAGACGGTTGGCGTTTGTGCTGGTCATGCTGATGACGCTAACACTGGGCGCGGGCTGTGTACAGCAGCCTGCGGCGGCGGAGCCGACCGCAGCGCCGGAAGCGGCCCCGACGGAACAGACGGCAGCTCCGGCAACGGACATTTCCGGCACATTTGAAGGGGAAGGCTATGGCATGCAGGGCCCCATCACCGTGAACATGACGGTGGAAAAGGGCATTATCACGGGGATTGAATACGTGACGTATTCCGAAACGCCAAACATCACGGCGGTAGCCAAGGAACGCATTCCCGCGCAGATTGTGGAGCACCAGAGCCTGAGCGTGGATACCGTTACAGGCGCTACGCTTTCCAGCTTCGGCATCATGAACGCCGTTACGGATGCTGCAAAAAAGGCAGGGCTTGACGTAGATGCGCTCAAGGCCAATCAATATACGCCTGCGCCGAAGCCCGACGAGACATGGGATACGGATGTCCTGGTCATGGGCGGCGGCGGCGCTGGCCTGTCCGCGGCGATTACCGCGGCGCAGCAGGGCGCAACTGTCATACTGATCGAAAAGGGTTCCGTGCTTGGCGGCAACACGCTGGTGGCGGGCGCCGCGTACAACGCGGTAGACCCAGAGGCGCAGGCGCTCATGAAGCTGACAAAGGCGCAGAAGGATACCATGGACAGCTATCTTGCAATGGACGAAAGCGACCCGGCGCTCAAACTGGATCAGTTCCCGGAATGGAAAGAGGTCCTTGTGCAGGTCAAGAAAGATATCAAAGACTTTTATGCAGCCAACAAGGGCAAGACCGTGGGCGAGGACATGCCCGGCTTTGACTCCGTTGCCATGCACATGTGGCAGGTCTACATCGGCGGTTTGAGGCAATTGAGCGACGGAAGCTGGATCGCCTCCGACATCAAGCTGGCAAAGGTGCTTGCCGAGCAGGCGCTGCCTTCGTTTGAGTGGATGGGCGAAATCGGCCTTGGCGCCGTGTACGGCAAAGCGACACAGGAAAACGGCAGCACCGGCCTCAGCACTGTGCTTGGCGCAATGTGGCCGCGTACGCACAGCTTCATGTCGGGCGCCGATCGTATTCCTGAAATGGAAAAGGTAGCCAGGGAAAACGGTGTGACCATTTACACGGAGACCCGCGGCACGGAGCTTTTGGCGGATGCCAACGGCAAAGTAGTGGGCGCGAAGGCAGAACAGGCCGACGGCACTAAGATCACCATCAATACCGTGAAGGGCGTTGTGCTTGCTACGGGCGGTTACGCGGCAAACGCGGCCATGGTAAAGCAGTACGACAAATACTGGGGCGAAGACCTTTCCGACCATACGCTTTCGACCAACCTTGGCACCAATGAGGGCGACGGCATTGTGATGGCCGAAGCCATAGGCGCCGATCTTACCGGGATGGAGATCGCTCAGATGATGCCTTCTTCTTCTCCCACGAAGGGCACGATGACGGACGGCATCTGGGGTGACGCGGCGGAACAGATCTGGATTGACGGCCAGGGCAACCGTTTTGTCAACGAGTATGCCGAGCGCGATGTGCTTGCCAAGAGCTCCCTCGCGCTGAAAGACGGGATATTCTATATCATCTATGCGGGCCGCGGGGATCTCAACAATCCGTCCCAGTTCCTGAAGGGTACGGCGCTTGACGAACGCATTCAGGCCATGGTGGACGGCGGCCATATTTGGGTGGGTAATACGCTTGCCGAAGTCGCGGAGGCTTCCAAGAATCCTGCCGCAGGAGCCGCGCCCGCCTTTACCGAAGAAGCGTTGCGCGCGACCATCGAGAAGTATAACGAGTATGTTAAGAACCAGCATGACGATGAGTTTGGCAAGGAAGTGATTGCCGGCGGTATCGACCTGGAAGCGCTTGATGCGGATCCCAATACTTACATCTGCATCAGCCCCAGGAAGGCTTCCCTGCACCATACGATGGGCGGCATCGTGATTGATACCGAAGCACGTGTGCTGCGCGCGGATGGCAGCACGATTGAAGGCCTTTGGGCAGCGGGAGAAGTTGCCGGGGGCATCCATGCGGGCAACCGTCTGGGCGGCAACGCGATTGCGGATATCTTTACATTCGGGCAGATCGCGGGCCGAAACGCGGCGAAGTAACAAAGGCCGGAAGAGCGTTACTCCGTTTCGCTGTTCAATAAAAAAAGGTGGCGGTTGGCGCATTGTGCGCTACTGCCGCCTTTTTTTGTTTGTCCGGCGCAGTACGGGTTATATAGAAGGCATAAGGCATCGAAGCGTGGGGCATGACTATACATGTGTACGGAAAACCAATACAGAAAGGGCGTGTACCATGATGAAGCGCACAGGAAAAGAAGAAATTTATGGCCATTGGTCAAATGAGCAGCCATACTATCATGAATATGCAGACATTGAGGACGCCGTACTTAACCGGCTTTTAGGCGGTGAAACGGAAGAAGGCAAGGCGGAAGACGGGGCGTAACGGTCATGTTTGAAGTTATCGTAAGTGAGGGAATAGAATCTTTTTTCGCTTTATCCACCTCATAAAAAAAGCATCCGCTGGCGGATGCTTTTTTAAGAATACCTGCAAAGAACCTTTGCCTACCGTTTGGTCCACCGGGTCAGCTCATCCGGGGTAGCGAGCACATAATGCTGCCCGCCAAGGTGATGCTGCCCGCCCTTTTGGTAATCCACTCCTTGCTCCCTATAGTCGTAGCCCTGCGCCACCCGGCTCTTTTCCACCCGCGGGTTGGGGCGGGGGATGGCGCTCAAAAGACTCTGGGTGTAGGGATGCACCGGATTTTCGAATATTTCATCGGTGGTGCCGGTCTCCACCAGATGCCCGAGGTGCATGACGCCGATGCGGTCCGAAATATACTTGACCATGGACAGGTCGTGCGCGATAAACAGGTATGTGGTGCCGGTCTCGGCCTGTAAATCCTTCATCAGGTTGACCACCTGCGCCTGTATGGATACGTCCAGCGCGCTGATGCATTCGTCCGCGATCACAAGCTTCGGGTTCATGATAAGCGCCCGTGCGATGCCCACCCGCTGGCGCTGCCCGCCGCTGAATTGGTGCGGGTAGCGGTGGGCGTGTTCGGGGGCGAGGCCCACCTTTCTGAGCATGGCCGCCACTTTGGCTTCACGCTCGGCCCGCGTCTTGTACAGGTGGTGGACGTCGAGGCCCTGGGCTATGATCTCCCCGACCTTTTTGCGGGGGTTCAGGCAGGCCATGGGGTCCTGGAATATCATCTGCATTTCGGTGCGCAGACGTTCGGTGCCGGCACGGCTCATATTTCCGGAGATGTCCATGCCGCCAAACTCGATACGCCCGGCGGTGGGCTTATACAGCCTTATCAGGCTCCGGCCGATGGTGCTTTTGCCGCTGCCGCTTTCGCCGACTAAGCCGTACGTCTCGCCGGGATAGATCACAAAATCCACCCCGTCCACCGCGCGCACGGTAAACTGCCTGTTCACCACAAAATGCTGCTTTAGACCCTGTACTTTTAAAATGGGCTCACTGCTCTGCACGCAGTCCACCCCCTTCCATCATTCTGCGGATGCGCTCCCTTAGCTCGGCGGGCATTTCCACTTTGGGCGCCCGGTCATGGAGCAGCCAGGTGGCGGCGTAATGGGTATCGCTCACCTGAAACATGGGCGGCTCCAGCCGGCGGTCGATATTCAGGGCATACTGGTTGCGGGGGGCGAAGGCGTCGCCAGCCACCGTGCGAAGCAGGTTCGGCGGCGAGCCGGGAATGGTGTAGAGCCGCTCATCGGCGGTGTCAAGGTCCGGCATGGCGCTCAGCAAGCCCCAGGTATAGGGATGCCGGGGGTCGTAGAAAATCTCCTCGACCGTGCCTTTCTCCACAATCTTTCCGGCATACATCACGTCCACATACTCCGCGATCTTGGCCACCACGCCAAGATCGTGCGTGATATAGATCACGCTGATGCCGCGCTCCTTCTGTATGCGCTGGATCAGCTCGAGTATTTTCGCCTGAATGGTGACGTCAAGCGCCGTGGTGGGTTCGTCGCAAATCAAAAGATCCGGGTCGCACGCCAAAGCGATGGCGATGACCACCCGCTGGCGCATGCCGCCGGAAAGCTGATGGGGGTAGTTTTTCATGCGCCTTTCCGGTTCCGGAATACCCACTTCCTCCAGCAGTTTGACCGCTTTCTGCCAGGCCTCGGCCTTGGCCGCGCGCTTGTGCCACAGCATGCCCTCGATGATCTGTTTTCCGATGGGCATGGTGGGGTCGAGGCTCGTCATCGGGTCCTGAAATATCATGGCGATGCGCTTGCCGTTGATGTGGCGGCGCAGCTCCTGCTTTTTCATTTTCAGGATATCCACGGTTTTTTCGGCGCCGTCATCCTGGCGGTAGGTAAATTGGATGGTGCCCTCTTCCACCTTGCCGTTTTTGGCGAGTATGCCCATGGCCGCCTTCATCGTAACGGATTTGCCGCTGCCGCTTTCCCCGACGATTGCCAGGGTCTCGCCCCGGTACAGGTCGATATCCACCCCGCGGATGGCGCGCACAGGGCCGGCCATTGTGTCAAATGTAATCGAGAGGCCGCGTATCTCCATTATTTTTTCTCTTTGTTTCATATGCGGCACCTCACATTTCCTTGAGCTTGGGGTCGAACGCTTCCCGCAAGCCGTCCGCCAGAACATTGAAGCAGAGCATCAACAGCGCCAGCACCACGATGGGCGGCACGATCTGGTAGGGATGGGTCGTGAAGCTGTTGAACGCGTCGTTGATCAGCGAGCCCAGACTGCATTGCGGTACCGGTATGCCCAAACCCACAAAGCTCAGGAAAGCCTCGGTAAATATGGCGGTGGGAATGCTGAACATCAGCTGGGTGATGATCTGCCCGATGATGTTGGGCAGGACCTCCCTGAATATGATGGTGGAGCTGCTTGCGCCCAGCGTGTGGCTGGCCAGCACGAATTCCTGCTCTTTGAGTTTTAACATTTCCGCCCGGGCGATGCGGCTCATGCTGATCCAGTCGGTTATGACCAGCGCCAGTACAATGGTGAGAAAGCCCGGCTTTAAAATAAGCAGAAGCAGCGTCACGATCACGAGCCGGGGGATGCTGTTGTTAATTTCGGCAAAGCGCTGCATGACATTGTCCACCCAGCCGCCGTGGTAGCCGCTAACTAGCCCGTAGCACATGCCCAGCGTCATGTTGATGAATGCGCTTACCACCGCGATACCCAAGGACACGCGGGCGCCTTCCCATACGCGGGTCCAGATATCGCGGCCCAATGTGTCGCTGCCGAACCAGTAATATACGTCGGTAAGGCCTTTGTCCTGATATCCGTTGATCAATTTGGAGCCGCTGGTGGTATGCAAAGACTCGTCACCGTTGAATATCCCGATATCCTCCAGCCCCGGCACGCGGGGAGCGAGGTTCTTTTGGGACAACGACTGGTCGGAATAGCTGTACCCGCTCATGGCCGGCCCGATTACGGCAAACAGGACGATGAGCAGAATGACGAACAGCGCCACGACGGCCCCTTTGTTGGAAACGAAGCGGTGGAAGACGTCCTTCCAGTAGGTGTCGCTGGAGAAGCCGGAATCGATCTGCGCTTCCGGTTCGCCGCCAATGAGCTCGAAATCATCCGGCAAAAAGGGAACGGCGTTCATTTCGGCAGTTTTATTTGATTCCATTCGCGCTCACCGCCTTTCGTTTTTGAATGCCCAGCACACGGGCCCACCGCGCGAAAAAGCCAGGGCGGCCGGCAGCGCCTTCGCCGCCGTCTTTCGACAGGCGGATGCGCGGGTCGATAACGCCGTACAGGATATCCACCACCAGCATAATGCCGATGTACATGGCGCTGTAAATAAAGCTAAGCGCAATGACTACGTTGTAGTCGTTGGACTGAATGGCCGTAACAAGGAGGCTCCCCACCCCCGGTATGGAGAATATCTTTTCCACCACCAGGCTTCCGGTCATCAGGTCCACAATCAGAGGAGCCAGTACCGTGATGATGGGGATGAGCGCGTTTCTGAGCGCGTGGCGCGTGATAAGAGGCGCGCCGGTAATGCCCTTGCTTTCCGCAAGCAGCATGTATTCGCTGTTCAGGACCTCAAGCATTTCGTTGCGCGTAAACCGCGCGATGGAGGCCATGGTAAACATGCTCAACGCAATGCTGGGCATTATGCTGGATATCAAGGGGTCTTTCATGTTATACAGCATGGGCAGCCACGTGAGCTTGAAGCCCAGCGTATAGCTGAGCGTCAGGGCAAAGACATAGCTTGGGACCGAAACACCCAAGACAGATATTATGGTACAGATATTGTCGATGATGGTCCTGTGGTTGAGCGCCGCCACAATACCCAACAAAAGGCCGATGATTGCTCCGCCTCCCACGGCCATGCCGCCGACTTTAATGCTCACCGGCAGGCGCGATTGCACGAGCTGGCTGATGGGCGTGTTTTTGCTGATGTTATAGCTCACCCCATAGTCGCCCTGAACCAGGTTAAAGACATACCGGCCGAACTGCACGTACAGCGGTTTATCCAGCCCGTATTTCGCGTTGAGCGCCGCCCGCTGGTCTTCTTTGAGCTTTTCATCATTGAAGGGCGAGCCGGGCATCAACCGCAGCAGGGCAAACAGTACCAGGGTGATGACCAACAGGGTAAACACCGAGATGAGCACCCGTTTGAATACATAGTGTTTCACTGTGTTCCCTCTTTTACTACATTGTTCACTTGTCTCGTCGTTCTGTATTTTACGGAAAAAGCGCAGCGGCCTTGGTATCAAAGCCGCTGCGCGGGCAGCATTGGGATAAAGACTTACGCCATTACTGCTTTACCGCATTCTTGAATACGCGGTTGAGCGCAACAGGATGGAATTCGATGCCGCTGACGCTGCCTTTGATCATGTTGGCGTCGGCCTTGGTGTACAGAGGTACGATCACGGCTTCGTCCATCACGATCTTTTCCGCTTCATACATGGCGTTCCAGCGGGCGGTCGCGTCCGTAATGTAGGCGCCTGTCGTGCAGTCGGCAATGATCTGGTCATAGGCCGCGCTGCTCCAGAGACCGTAGTTGTTGTTGTTGCCGGTTACCCACATGCCGAGGTAGGTCATGGGGTCGGCATAGTCCGGGCCCCAACGGGTGAGGCAGACTTCATAATCGCCGTTCTGGATGTCCTCTACGCGCTGTTTTTTCGGCTCTACCTTGAGGTTCAGGGTGACGCCGGGCAGCACGGTTTCGATCTGTTCCTTCAATACCGCGGCCACGTTCTGGGTCTCGGTCTGGTCTTCCAGGAGCAGCTCGAACGTAAAGGTATCCGTACCGAGTTCAGCCTTGGCCGCTTCGTAGTACTGGGCGGCTTTCGCGGCATCATCCGCGCAGACGGCGCTGAACCGGGTCTGGTCGCCGCTGAAGTCGGAACCGTCCGGACCTGTGGCAAACTGCGGGGGAACGGCGGTGTAGGTGGCAACCGAGCCGTCCTTTACAACGTCGGTCACGATGGCCGCGCGGTTGACCGCATTGGTCAGCGCAAGGCGCATGTTGACGTTATTCAGGGCGGGGATATTGTTGCTGTTCATGGTGAGATACCACATATAGCCGGCGCCGACTACGTTGAGTTCCGGGTCGCCCGAAACCTGGTCAACCTGATCGCCGCTGAGCTTCACGATATCAAGGTCGCCGTTCTGGTAGCTCATGAAGGCCTGCTGGCTGTCTTTTACCACCTGGTAATTGAGGCCGTCCAGCTTCACGTTTGCAACATTGTAGTAATCCGGGTTTTTCACCAGGCTGAAGGACAATGTCGCGGGCTCGTAGCTTTCCAGCTTGAATGCGCCGTTGCTGAGCACGGTTTCAGGGCTGGTGCCGAAAGTGCCGACATCCAGGCTTTCATAGAACGCCCGGTTGATGGGGTAGAACGTGGGGAAGTACATGAGGCTGTCGAAGTACGACACGGGCACGTTCAGCTCAACCTTCAGGGTCTTTTCGTCCACAGCGCTCACGCCCAGGTCGGTGACGGGTTTCGTACCGGCAAGAACTTCGGCCGCGTTCTTGATCTGGCCGATATCGCTGAGCATGTAGGAATACTCCGCGGCGGTGGCGGGGTCCGCGGCGCGCTGCCAGCCGAACACGAAATCGTCGGCGGTGACGGGCTCGCCATTGCTCCAATTTGCGTCTTGACGCAGGTGGAAGGTGTAGGTGAGGCCGTCCGGGCTCACATCATAGCTCTCCGCGATGGCGGGCACGGACTTGCCGCTGGCATCCATCTGCATGAGGCCATCGGTGAAATTCGCAATTACCTCAAAGCTGGTTCCGTCGGTAGCGATCTGAGGATCCAGGCTGGCTACCTCCACCTCAACCATGACGTTGAGAATGTTGCCGCCTGCGGCGGCCGGTTCCTCAGTGGCCGGGGCTGCAGTTTCAGGAGCAGCATTGCCGGAGGGCGCCGGAGTACTGCTGGCCGGAGCACCGTTGCAGGCAACCAGGCTCAGGGCCATCAAGCAGGCCAGAGCGATGATTGCGAGCGACTTAACTGGTTTCATCTTCATTATCCCCCTCTTCCTATACTGGGCGAGCTCACCCTAAAATAAAAGCGCGCGTCTAACAAAAGACGAGCGCCGTTGCTCCATGTCACTATACTTTAATCCATATACATTTGTCAAGGCTGTGCAGGATTTTTATTTCAAGCTTTCATGAGGATTTTTCATGTATTTGGGAATATGCATCGGCATGAGAATGATCGTCCTCCGCCCCGCCCACGCTGCGATCAATCCTTCTCATCAATGCCGAGGTCGTTGTTTAGAATGCTGCTTGGAAGTATGCTGCCGTGGCCGAACTTTTCCCGGATGCCGTCCAGCGTCTTTTCCAGGCGCTCCCGCTTTTCCCGCCTTGGGCTGTTATCCTCCAGCAGGGAAATCTGTTCGGTGGCCATGTCCTGAGGCATCAGTTTGAGGGCGGTGACGGTCAGCATGCGGATGGGCGTACCGATTTTCCAGGACGCCTCGATCAGTTCCATGACCGCCCGGCTCAGGTCTGCCGCAAGGTAAGTGGGTACCGGGAGCGGCTTTTGCCGGGTAATAACTTTGAGGTTCTGGTCTTTGATCGTTACCTGGACGGCAGTCCCCTTTACGCCATGCCTGCGCATTCGGGCAGCCACGCTGTCGCTTAATGCGGTGACCGATGTGAGGATGTCCTTCCGGCTGATCAAATTGCGGCTGAATGTCATGCCGTTGCCCACCGAATGGAGTTCGTCCTCCTGCCCGGTTTCCAGCACCGGGCTGTCGTCGAGCCCGTTGGCATGGGCATGAAGCTGGCTTCCCAGCTTGCCTAAGCGCCTGCATAGCAGCTCCGGGCCCATATGCGCGAGCTCCCCGATTGTGCGGATGCCCAGCTGAGAGAGGCTTTCCGCGGTGGTGCGGCCCACGAAGAGCAGGTTATTTACGGGCATGGGCCAGACGACCTGCCGGTAATTTTCCCGGCTGATGACGCTGACCGCGTCCGGCTTTTTTAAATCGCTCCCCAGCTTTGCGAACACCTTGCACCAGCTCACGCCGACCGATACGGTAAGCCCCGTCTCACGGGTGATGCGCTGCCGGATCTCATGGGCCAGGGCTAAGGGGTCGCCGCCGAAAAGATGCAGGCTGCCGGTGACGTCGAGATAGCTTTCATCGATGCCGAAGCGCTGTACCTGGCTGGTGTACTGTTCGTATATGGCGTTGACCTTTTCGCAGTATTCCCGGTACAGATGATGCCGGGCCGGGCGAAGCGTGAGATTGGGGCATTTGCGCTGGGCCTGCCAGACGGTTTCCGCCGTTTTCACGCCAAAGCTTTTGGCCAGCTCGTTTTTCGCCAATATGATGCCCCGCCGTGCTTCGGGATTGCCGCACACGGCCATTGGCACCTTTTTAAATTCGGGGTAAAACAGCTCTTCGACGCTGGCAAAAAAGGAGTTGCAGTCGATATGATAGATGACCCGGTCGCCTTCCGCCATTGCCGCCGCCCCTTTCCGCAGTTTTGCGCATACAGAACAAATGTTTGATTAAAGTATAGAACGGCGTTTCCGCGGAGTCAACAGGAAGTTGATGGGGGAGGGCCGATACATGAAAACCCTTAACAAATGAAACAGCAGAAAGTCCTGTGGGCTTTCTGCTGCCTACCACGCCAATCTCCATACCAAAATTAATACGGCTTCATGAACATCTGCGTCCAATACAGCGTACCGTTGGATTTTTTTGCGACGCCCACGCCGGTGTGCGTATAGGACCGGGATAAAATATTCGCTCTGTGGCCCGCGGAGCCCATCCATGCGTTTACAACTTCCTGAGCTGTCCTCTGCCCATACGCGATGTTTTCAGCGGCGGCGGAAAACCTCAGCCCAAAGCTCTGCATCATGGTGAACGGCGAGCCATAAGTCGGGGAAGTATGCGAAAAATAGTTTTTCAGTATCATATCCTGCGACTTATATCTCGCCACACGGCACAGCTCCCAGTTCGTGCTTAGCGCGGGCAATCCATTGTTGGCGCGCTGAACATTGATGAGCCGGATACATTCCTGTTCGAAAGACTCCAAGGGGCTGGCGTCGGGGATATTTACTTTTTGCCCCACATAAATCATATTGGGATCCTTGAATTGCGGATTGGCAGCGATCAGCTCGGAAACGCCGATTTGATACTTAACCGCGATTTTCCACAATGTATCGCCTTTGACAACCGTATAAGTCGTTGCCGCTGCCAATGCGGGCTGCGCGGTAAAGACAAGCATCAGCAGCGCTAAAATGACTCCCAATGGTTTTCTTAGTTTTTTCAAGATATCACCTCCTTTGTTTATTGTTTATTCTCTGCAACGCAAGCGCCGCCTATTCTTGAAATAGTCTGAAAAGGAGAAGCGGCAGGAAAATGATCAATTTCAAACATAATAAAATCACAGCCGCCTGTTTTTTAAAAAATCGAGATATATTACCGCAAGTAAATACGCCGATTATTGAACAAAATAAAATGCGGGAGTATGTTCCGCATATTACGAAAGGAGGTATTTGCATGGCGAGGAAAGGCACCATGTCGGAAGGCCTTAAGCAGGTGATCGCTCAGGAATTGGGCGTTTATGATCAGGTTTCAAACAGCGGATGGGGCGCCGTATCTTCCCG
>JAFABA010000183.1 GCA_023426265.1 Bacillota bacterium | reverse complement strand
CTTTTAGTCCACGCATACCCGTTCGTGCTGGCGCATACGTTTTTACATGGACAGGATGTGGACAAAACGCGGCAAAAAGAAAATAGGCAGACCGCAGAGACGGCGGTTAAAGGGGGAAGCCTCTTTTTCCGCCGTACGTTTGCGCCTGCTGGCCGCAGCAGCTGTGGCTTTGAGCATGCTGGGGGTTGCGCTGCTAAGTTCCGGCTCAGCCAACAGAAGGCTCATGATGATGTCCGTGCCCATGGTGTACGCCGCGGAGCCGGAAGCGCCGGAGCTGCCTGAACCCGATATCTCCATTTCCCGCGTGGAAATCATGCCGGACGTCGGGGAGGAGATGCGCATTGAGGTGCTCTCCCCCAAAGCGCAGCCCTCCGTTGAGCTGGGCGGGCCGGAGCCGCGCATCCTCATCTACCATACCCATACCACCGAGGCGTATGCAGGGACGGAGGACAGTGACTGGCGCACACCTGACCAGGAAAAGAACATCGTGGCCGTAGGCGAGCTTCTGACGAAGATTTTACGCGAGGAGTACGGCTGTAACGTCATACACGATAAAACCAACCACGAGCCACCCAAGCTTAGCACCGCGTATACGCGCTCGGAAGTGACCATGAAACGGTACAAGCAGATGTACCCTTCCCTTACCATGTTCATCGACGTCCACCGCGACGCGGGCGCGGGGCTGGTAACCGAAATCGACGGCAAACGCGTGGCAAGACTGATGTTTGTGGTGGGAACCGGGGAAGGGGCGACAGGCACCGGCTACAAGGAAATGCCGGATTTTGAAAGCAATTACTCGCTTGCGCTTGCCGTGACCAACAAACTTGCGGAGATAGACGAAGAACTGCCGCGCGACGTCCGCGTCAAGGTTGGCCGCTATAACCAGCATGTTTCCAACCAGTGCCTGCTTCTTGAGGTGGGCGACAATAAGAATACATTGGAGGAAGTGTTAAACGCCGTGCCGTACTTTGCGCAGGCGCTCATGGAGGTCGTGGGCAACGGGAAGCCCGCTGCCGATCCGGGCAAGGCTGCAAGCGCTGCGGTGAATGCCTCCGGCAGTAAGCCCACCCCCGTGCCGGAAATCAATTGGGCGCCCTGAAGTAACATGTTCCCATAACGCGTTTTTGCGGTATACTCTATGGGAATGAGATTGAAGTGCGTAAGATGGAGGGACAAGCCTTGCGGTTTTTGCATTGTGCGGATCTGCATATCGGCTGCTTTTCGGACGTTACGGAAGGGATCGACAGCCTGACCCTTCTTGCGGAAGCCGCGCTCGCGGGCAAGGCGCAGGCAATGCTGATCGCCGGGGATCTGTTCGATAAAACGGCCCCCTGTCCTTATGCAGCGCAGCGTGCGGAGAAGCCGCTTTCCCGCCTGATGGAACACGGCATACAGATATATGCCGTGGAAGGCAACCACGATTGTAATGGAGAAGATCCGCTCCGGTATCTGGAGGAAGAAGGGCTTGTGCGTGTGTTGCGCCCAAGATGGGACGCTTCGGGCAGGTCGGTGTTGGATGGCTGCGTTGCGGAATGCCACGGCGTACGGATCGCGGGGCTGGGGTTCCTGGGGGATCAAACGGCGCAACGACTCAGGATGTTTGCAGATGCGCTGCCGGATTATGCGGGCGCCACGGTCTGCCTGCTGCATACGGGCGTGTATGAAGAAGGGCATGTTCCGCCGGGCGGCGTCACGGAAAAAGATATCGCGCGTTGCGCAAAGAAAATACAGTATATCGCGCTCGGCCACCGGCACGGGCGGGAGGAGCACGGTATCGCATACAACCCCGGCTCTCCCTCCGGCGTTCGGCTGCATGAGCCGGACGCGGATTATGGATATTATTTGGCGGATATCGGCGCAGGGTCTGCTCATATCGCGTTCTTCTCTACAAGAAACCGGTAATCTTTCATATATCCCGGGAAATATTGTCGAAACTAGTTTTTTGGACGGGCAGCAGCAACTCAAATGCCGCGCCCGTTTCGTGATTGTAAGCGGCAATCCGTCCGCCCATCGCCACAACGGCGCTTTGCGCAATCGCAAGGCCCAGGGCAAACTTGCCGCCCTTACCCTTGTAGAACCGTTCAAACAGACGAGGGAGATTCTCCGGGGCAATGCCAGGCCCGTCGTCCGAAATTTTGACGACCGCCTGCCGTTCCCGTTCAAACAGCTCCAGCTTTACCTCCGTTTTTGCGTACCGCAGGCAATTCAATACGATGTTGTTCACTGCCTGGGAAAGCAGCGCGTCATCGCCTAAAATGGCGAGTTGCGCATCGGGCAGCAAAAGAGTCAGCTTGCGGTTCTCCCTTGCCGCCGCCATCGACAGGCGCTGCGCATATTCCTTGAGCGCCCCGTTCAGGGGGAGCGCCGTCAGCTCTTTTGCACCGTTTGCTTCAATGCGGGAGAGCGCAAGAAGTTCTTCCACCAGCGCGTTCAGGCGGAGGCTTTCCTGCATGATGACTCCCGCAGCCTTCTTGCTGTCCGGCATTACGCCGTTTAAAATGCCTTCCGCATACCCCTGTATGGACATCAGCGGGGTTTTTAATTCATGCGAGGCGTTCTGTAAAAACGTGCGCTGCGCGCTGTCGTAGGCCGCAAGCTGCGCGCCCATCTGCTCAATGCTCTCCTGAAGCGAAAACAGCTCGCCGATATCGCTTTTTTGCGCCGCCCCGGCAGTATGGAACTCGCCACGGCCGATCGCGCGTGCCCGCGCGCATAAAGCGGTGACAGGCTTTGCGATGCGCGACGCAATCGCCCCGGAAGCGAGTATAGATACCGTGACGCCCGCCGCCAGAATCAGCAAAAAGTATAAATTGACGGTGCGGATATAGGCGTTGGTGCCGCCTGCCCGTGTGATGAGCAATATGTCTTCCCGGTTTTCTGTCGCAAGCAACCGCCGCGCAAAGTAGCGCTCCCCGCGAAGTACTACGGAATGCGTGCGGCTGTCGCCCATAAGGTCAAGCCGCTTTGAAAGTACATCCGTCCCCAGGCGCCCCGATAGGGCCGCAGGGTAGATAAGCGCGCCCTCTTCATTGAACATGAGGAGCTGGATGCTGGACATGAAGCCGGATTTCGTCAGCTCGGCGGAAAGGAAGGACAGCACCCAGTCCGCATTCTCACTTGTGACGCCGCCTTCGGGCGCGTTTTCCCGCAAAAGCGTGGCGAGCGTATCGGCAGCCTCGTTGAGATCTTCGCGCGCGACCTGATTTTGGTACAGCCGCATGGCGACGTTAAAGAGCAGCATGCAGGCGATCAATATGCCGATCAGCAGCCATAAAAACGGACGGCGGATTTCCTTTTGAAGCTTTTTCATACGTCCTCCCCCGCAACAAGCTTGAACCCAAAGCCCCACACGGTTTCGATCTTGATGGAGGCCTTGGCCGAGTTGAGCTTTTTTCTTAAGCGCTTCATCACGTCGTCCGTGGCGCGGGTGTCGATCTCAAAATCAAATTTCCAAACGTTTTTCAACAGCTCCTCACGGGAAACGGCGGCGGGGCTCTTTTTGATGAGGTAGGCGAGCAGCATCAGCTCTGTCGGGGTCAGGTCCAGCCGGTCTCCGTTTGCGCTGGCCTCGCGTATGGCGAGGTCTATCGTCACATTGCCCGCTTCCACGCGCTCGCTTGCCGTATTCGCGCATCGGTCAAGCTCCAGCCTGCGAAACAGCGCCTTGACGCGCGCCACCAGCTCCATGGGGGAAAAGGGCTTGGTCAGGTAGTCGTCCGATCCGAGCGTGATCCCGGAGATCCGGTCGGCTTCGCTGTCCCGCGCGGAAACGATGATAATGGGCACATTGCTTTTCTTTCGAAGGCTCGCGCAAAGCGTCAGGCCATCCGTGCCCGGCATCATGATATCGAGTATCACAAGGTCGGCGGGCTGCTCCATAAACGCCTCGAGCAGCGCGTCCCCCGTCGTATATTGCCGCACCTCGTATCCTTCGTTTTCCAGAAACAGGCTGATCAGCGTGCGGATATTCGCATCGTCTTCGGCTATGGAAATGGACCGTTTCATGCTGCCTCCAACCGAATACAATTTGTTTTCCCTTTGCCGATATTGTAGTGGCTGCGGCGAAAAAAAGAAAGGCTTGCCGCAGGATTGCCACACGTTGCCCGTTGTTTTGCGGCAGCGAAAACCCGTAGACTTAAGGCACAGACAGGAGGTGACGCAAAACATGAAACGGACGACGGAGGTCTGCGCCGCGCTCCTTCTCGTCCTGTTTATGGCAGGCTGCGGAGGGAGACGTTGGGGTGGGGACGCCCAAACGCCGGGCCCTGCGGCGGTGGAAGGAACCATTGCGCCGGTACAGACGCAGGAGCCCCGGACGCCTGAACCGACGGAACAGCCGCCGGAATCATCGGAAGAAGCGCAGGCAACGCCGGGGCAAACGCCCACGCCGGAGACGGAGGAAGCGAATCAGGATGCCGCGGCGCAACAGGAGACGGCAGAGGCGCTTGACGATATCCTAAGCGGCATGGACGACGTGAAGGCGGCCGCATCGGGCCTGGACGAAGTGGAAGAGGGCGGCGTTGCGATCCCAACGCCATAAAGGGCATTGCTCACGAATTGCCTTTTAGGGGGTATGGGGGATCGAATCCCCCATAGTTAATCAAATCTGGCGACATGCGCGTCAGATTTGCAGAAAAAAGGGCGCGCAGCGCACTTTTTACCTGCAAGAAATCCACTGATAGCGTCCGAAGACGGTATCAGTGGCAACAGAAAAGGAGAATGCATCATGAAACACACGAAGAAACGGGTATTGGCGGCGTTTGTTGCCGCGGCACTGACGCTGGGCCTTTGCGCTACGGCGCTCGCCGCTTCCACCACAAAGCTGGAAGACCGGCAGCAGGTCATTGCGGAACGGCAGGCCGCGGTGGAGAGCAAGAAAACGGAAATCGAAAGAAAGCTGGGCGAATACAAGGAGTTCCGGCAGCAACTGGAGGAACTGCGGCTTAGCGTGCTGGCCAACAAGGATGAAAATCTCGCGCTGGCGGCCGAGGTGAACGACCTGCGGCTTTCCATCGTGCAAGAAATCAAATCCCTGAAGGAAGACGGCGCGACGCTCCCGCAGGAGACCATAGACGCGCTCAAGGACAAGAATGGGCAGGCAAAGTCGCTTGCGGAAGAGCTCCGCGCGACACGCGGCCAGATTAAAGCCGTCATGGAAGCCAACCGCGAAAACTACAAGGCAAAGGATTATGAAGCCATGGCGGCCACGTTTGCGGAAATAGAGGCCATACAATCCAACCGGAACGGCCTGCTGCAGCAGATGAAGTCCATCCTGCAGGATATGGACGCCTTGCTCGGCTAACTCTGGCAGGCGGATAATAACGTGAACCCCTGACACCATTAAAAAAGCGGCTTCGGCCGCTTTTTGCTTTACTGCCGTCCTTGATATGGCCTTGACGGATTGCGGTTTTGCCGCTATCGTAAGCGGTAGTAAAAAGTTACGGGTAAGGGGGAGCAGCCATGACCACGGCGGTAACAGCCGACAGCACATGCGATATTTCACCGGCATTGTATAAGCGCTACGACGTTACGATGATTTCCCTGTATATCAATCTCGGGGACAAGGCGTATAAGGACGGCCTGGACATCACGACGAAAGAGCTGTTTCAATATGTGGATCGCACGGGGGAGTTGCCCAAGACCGCGGCGCCCTCGCCCGAGGATTACCGCGCTGTGTTTGAGCGGCTTGTAAGCGAAGGCAAAGAGGTCGTGCACATTTCCCTCAGCAGCGAGATGTCCGCCTCCTACTCCAATGCCTGCCGTGTGGCAAAAGAATTTCAGAACGTGCATGTCATCGATTCCCGTTCGCTTTCCACCGGCTCCGGCTTATTGGTGGTAAAAGCGGCGGAGCTTGCGGCGCTTGGGCTTCCCTCCGGCGAGGTGGCTTCCCGCGTCTTGGCGCTCGTACCGCAGGTGGAGGCGAGCTTTGTCATCGATACGCTCGCCTATCTGCACAAGGGCGGGCGATGCAGCTCCGTTGCAGCCTTGGGTGCGAATTTGCTGCATTTAAAGCCCTGTATCGAGGTGCGGGACGGGCGCATGCAGGTTTCAAAGAAATATCGCGGCACGCTCAAACGCTGCCTGAACGATTATGTAAAGGACCGCCTGGCGGACCGGGTGGATATCGACCCTTCCCGTGCGTTCATTACCCATACGGTGCAGGATGCGGCGCTTCTGGAGCATACAAAAAAGGCCGTGCTGGATGCTTTCCCGTTTGCGGAAGTACTCATCACCGACGCGGGCGGAACCATCAGCAGCCACTGTGGGCCGGGCACGCTGGGCGTGCTGTTTCTAAGAAAAGAAGCGTAGCGAGGGCATAAAAAGCGGCGGGTTTCCCGCCGCTTAAATTTCCCTCAGGAGGCGTGGGGATCGCAATCCTCCACACTTCAATCAAATCTGACGATATGTGCGTCAGATTTGCGGGAAAAAGTGCGCGAAAGCGCACTTTTAACTTATGGGAAACCCAATGATAAAGTCCGGAGGGATTTATCATTGGCTAGCTTACATATTGCACCAGCCCGATGATGAGGGGCAGCGTGATGAGCGACAACAGCGTCGTCATGGAGATAATGGAAGAACCCGCAGTCGTATCCTGCTTGTAGCGCACGGCGAACATGGTGGTGAGCGCCGCGCTGGGCACGCTCACGCTCAATATGCAGCTGACCAGCACCTCGCCCCGTATGCCCAGAATATACAGGACCGCAAACGTGACGAATGGAATCAAAATCAGCCGCACGAACGATGTCACATAATACGGCGTCTTTTTCCATATTCCGAGCAGGTCCACTTTGGAAAGCAGGTACCCCACAATCACCATGGGCACGGGCGTATTGAGCGCGCCCAGGTAATGGATCGGCATGTAGAGTATGGTGGGCAGCTTTATGGAAAACAGGAATATCACAAGGCCGATCACCGAGCTGATGGTTCCGGGGTTGATCAACAGCTTCTTTAGAGAAATCTCATGTCTGTTCCCGCTGACGGCCACAAGCCCGTATGTCCAGGACATCAGCGTGAATATAATGACATAGCCCGCGCCGTAAAACACGCCGATACTGCCCAGCACCGCGCCCAAAAGCGGCAGCCCCATATACCCGCAGTTGCTGAACACCGCCCCGAAGCGGAGGATGCGCTGCACGGACGCATCCTTATCCCGTATGAGGAGGGCGCTTAGCCCGATGCCCGCGACATGCGCGAACAGCGCCGTGCCGAGCACGATGAGAAGGCCGTTCAACAGCTCCGGCTGGAATTCGCGGCAGAACGAATCCACGATTGCCGCGGGGGTCACGAAATGGAGCGTAAACGACGTCAGCCCGGATATGGAATCGTCGTTAAACATTTTGGCCTTGCCGCAGGCAAAACCCACGCCGATGAGGATAAACAGAATGATGACCTGTGTAGCGACCGTTGTGATTTGTTCGAGCATACCCATATTTCTTTCCCGGTTATTGGCGTCATTCCCGTATAAAAAACGGCGCTTCCGTATACATAACAAATCGCGGCGCTTCTGTCAACCATATTCGCGTTTGCGATGGCCGCTTTCATTTTTCGCTGTCGCGTCATGCGGCGCAAGGCCCGGACGCTACGCAATCTTTATGCAGGAGAACAGCAGCATCATGGGGCGGCGCAGCTCATCCGGCATTCCGGGTGCACAAAGAAGCGCGTCCGGCGGCTTTGGCTCCACAAGGTTATTTAGCGCAAATCCGCTTTGCACGAGCGCGCTTACATATCCGGTGACGGTCCTGTGGTATTTAATGACGCGTTCCCCTAAAAATGCGCTCTCTCTGCGCCCCTCAAGAAAATAATTGTCCACAGGCCAGAAGAGATGGTTGCCCGCTTCGTCGTCCACCCATTCCTGCCTGCCTTCCGCCGTAAATACCGGGTGCTCCACGGAGAACACAAAGCTGCCGGAATGATTGAGCCACCTGGATACGTTCTTGCATAAGCTTTCAAAATCCGCAATGTAGTGAAAGGCGAGGGAACTGATGACCGCGTCAAACGAATCGGGCGGGAAATCCGCGTCCTCCATGGCCATGCGGCGGTAAATAACGTTTGGATACGCGGTTTTTTCCCGTGCCACAGAAAGCATCTTTTCGGACAGGTCGATCCCTGTGACGGATTCCGCTCCGTGTTCCGCGGCGTAGATGCAGTGCCATCCGTATCCGCAGCCCAGATCCAGAACGCGTTTTCCTCTGAAATCGGGCAGCAGCTTCTCAAGCTCCCGCCATTCGCCCGCGCTGTTGAGGCCGTTTTTGGACCGGGGCATCTGCGCGTATTTCTCAAAAAAAGACGGGTCGTCGTACTTGTTTTCTTTCATCATCCGTTCCTCCATCGTGCTCAGAATCAGTATATCAGGATACATCGGAAAAAGAAAAACATATACCCGGGCGCTTCCTCATATGCGGGCCGCGATATGGTATAATGGCCGCAAGCGGCCATTATATGGCTTATTCTTATGTGCGTGCGGCTTCGCCTGCGGCCCAAACGCACATGCGTGGATAACCATAGCTGCTTCGCTTCTATGGTATAATGGGCGCGAACGGGCAAAATAAATTCGTTTCTGCATCAAGCAATGGAGGACGCCACGATGACGACATTCTCTGAACTGTATAAAAGGCTGGCAAAGGCTTCCGTAGAGAACCGATTGGAAGAGGAACTCAACCGACTTAACTCTGACGAATTCGACCCGCACCATCTCGATTGCCTGCTGAACCCCAAAAAGTATGCGCCTGTCGTACGCATCGGCGAGTGCGTCTGTTCCGAAAGCGAACAGACCGCGTGCGCCGGGAAGTGCCTGTTTGACGCGCTGTACCGGGACAAAAGCGGGAATATCGCCATAAATGCCGATCTTTGCGTGGGCTGCGCGGAGTGTATCGACAACTGCCGCGCAAAAAAGCTGACCGAAAGCCGCGATATCCTGCCGGCGCTCGCTGCCATACACAACGCAAAGGCGCCGGTATACGCCATGATCGCGCCCGCGTTCGTCAACCAGTTTACAAGCGACGTCACGCCCGGAAAGCTTCGCGCCGCATTCAAGCAGCTGGGGTTTACCGGCATGGTGGAGGTCGCGCTGTTCGCGGATATTCTTACATTAAAGGAAGCGCTGGAGTTTGATCAGAACATACTGACAGAGGAGGATTACCAGCTCACGAGCTGCTGCTGCCCGATGTGGATCGCTATGATCCGCAAGGTCTACCATACGCTCATGCCGCATGTGCCGGGCGCGGTTTCGCCCATGGTGGCATGCGGGCGCGCCATTAAAACGCTTTACCCGGACGCGCTTACCGTATTTATCGGGCCATGTCTTGCCAAGAAAGCCGAAGCGCGGGAAAAGGACGTGTCCGACTCCACCGATTTTGTACTGACATTCCATGAAATACGGGATATTTTCGAGTTTGCGGGCGTCAACCCTGCGGATATGGAGGAGGACGAGCGGGATCATTCCTCGCGCACGGGCCGCATCTACGCGGGTACGGGCGGCGTGAGCGAGGCTGTGCAAAGGACGCTCGAACGGATCAACCCCAACCGGCGCATCACGCTGCGCGCTGCGCAGGCGGACGGCGTGCCCGCATGTAAGGCCATGCTCAACGACGTGTTAAGCGGCAAAATCACCGCGAATTTCATCGAAGGCATGGGCTGCGTCGGCGGCTGCGTCGGTGGGCCTAAAATATTGATTCCTAAAGAGGAGGGCCGAAAAAACGTATCCGAATACGGCAGCCAGGCTGCATACCAGACGCCTATCGAGAACCCGTACGTCATTGAGCTGCTGCACCGGCTCGGGTTCGATACGGTGGAAAGCCTGCTGGAGCACAGCGATATCTTTACAAGGGATTTTTCCTGAAACAATAAACACTCCGGATGCAAGTCCGTTACAATCGCCTGCTAGCATATCCTCCAGAAACCGTTCTGGAGGGTATGTTGATGAAACGGGGATTGGCGCTGTTGTTGCTGCTGGCATTGGCTTGCTCCGGATGCCGGGAGACGCCGCAAACAGGATATGCGTATATAGAACGCCGCACGCCTCCTCCCATGCAGGAAGAACCGGCGCAGGGCGCGTCTTTCACGTGGTTAGATCCTTCCGACGCCGCGCAAAAAACGTATTTGTATGAGTGGGACCTGCTGCTGGCTGAAGCGCCCAAGAAGTATGCCTTTCAATGGGGCAGCTTCACAGAAACGGATATCAAACAACTGATGGCGCTAATCCGCCTGCGGGAATGGGAAAGCATGGACCGTCTCTTTTCTGCTTTTGAAGGCGGCATTTGGCCGGATATCGCAGAGGCGGACTACGGGGCGGACGCGGAACTGTGGGTCTCCTTCCTGCAATTTGAGCAGGCAGGCGCCGCCGTGCTGTGCGTGCAGGAAGGCGGCGGCCAAACGCTGCTGCTGATGTTTACCATGCAGGGGGAAAACTATGTTCCGTATTGCGCGCTGGGCGGCATACGGGATTTCGCTTCCTGCAGGGTGGAATTGGTTGGAGGAGAGGATTGGATCATTTATGAATCGGTGGCGTTTCGCCGCGACAAGTACACCACATGGTACAATACGGGGACCGGGCAGTGCGAGCTGAGCTATTATACCGACGTCTCGGGAAACACGCAAACGAAGGCGAACGGCGGCGGTCAGTATCAGATATCTGCCGGAGAACCCGAGATCACAGGGCGTGAACATGCGGACTTTTCCGTTTCCGTTCCCGTAAGGGTTACGTTCTCGGATTGGGAAGACGTTTCATTTGAAAAGACATTCAATGTTTTGCTGCATCGGGACGAGCGGGCACGGGATTTTTATGTGGACGCCGCGCCGGAGGACTACGTACTAAACGGGACACTTCGTGCCAAACGCCATTTTTTAAAGGAGCTTCGTTCGCTTCTAAAAACGGGGAACGAGCGGGAAAAAGCATGGGCGCTGGGGATTCTTCAGGAACCCATAGCGCCGGCGCAAAGGCGGCCCTACATTCATAAACCCGCTGTGCTGTATCCGCTTACCTACCTTTCGGCCGAACAAAGGCGGCTTAAGGAATACGCGGTATTTTCTAACTACCGGGACGGCGGGATTGCGCAGTGGCAGATATTTGAACTGTGCGAGGCGATCAACCAAGCCCGAAAGGGTACGCTCCGCGAGGTGCTTGACATGTTTGAGGAACCAATTCGGCGCGGAGACGGGGAAGACGTGCTGCGGTTTGACAGGGTCTCGGGCGTACAGGCGGTATACTATGGGGACGCCATGGATATCCGCTATCGGGAGCGGGGTACGGACAAAGGCCTATTGCTCTTGTTTACCGGAATGAAAAACGGGAATTATGCGCTCTATAAGACATTTTCTTATACATATAATCCCGCAGGCGGACGCTTTCCCGTTCTGGAGGACGGCATATTCACCATACCGGTTGAACAAATAGGCGGATTGTATGCCTGGCAGAGTACGCTTCTTACAGCGCCTGAACGGTCATGGGTCAGCCTGCTGCAGGATATACCGGAACAGGATGATTCCCATATTCCCCGCGTTCGGGTAGAAGTCTCCTTTTTACCTGTGGACGCGTTGGAGCGGGATTACAGCCGGGATGGGACGTTGCGGGTTACGGTTGAATTTCCGGCGATTTTCTCCAAAACGCAGACGGAGTTCCCTATATGGGAGGCGCAGATGCAGGATGAATATTCCGACATTCTCCTTTCAGGCCGCGCGCTTTTGCACCGAGGCTTGCGGGAGGAGATGCTTGCAAGGCTGAAAGTGGAGATGGAAGGAGAAGGGCTCAGAGGCAGGCGAGCGAAAAAGCTGTTTGAAGACGTTAATTCCGGCAAGCTGGGGGGAAGGGAATCGTCCCACTCTGGGGATGGAGAATAGCGGAACACCGCCGCTGTAAATACAAGGAAGGCTTTGCGTGAAACGCAAAGCCTTCCTTGTATTGTGTATTGTGAACTTGCCGCTATTGCTCTTGCTGGATGCGTACCCAGCACCCGCCGCCGCGGGAGGGAATATAGCGGGTAAAGCCCTGCCCCTGAAGATGCCGGGGCGGGATTGGGCGGTATTCGCCCGGAACGGCTGTAATCACGAACCGTCCGTCTTGACGCTGCATGCGCCCTTCATAGTAATACCCGTCGCTGTTCTGGGTTTCCACACGTTCCCACTCGGAATTCGGAAACTGCCCGGGGAACGGAGGCGGAACGCTCTGCCTGCGTCCGGCGGATTCCATAGCTATACCGGGAGCGGGTTGCGCAGGGGGCATGGTGTTCTGAAGCAGTTCATCCACTTCCCGCTGCCACTCCTCCGAGGTCCGGGGCGTACCGCCTGCGCCGGGCTGGGTGGGGAATACGCCGGTCGCCTGTTCCAGTATCTGCTGCAAGGCGGCGCTGTTGGCGGGGGTCATGGACGGGGGCGTCTGCTGCATACCCGGCTGCGTCGGCATGGTCGTGCCCGGCTGTGCCATCATGGGCGGGCGGACGGTGGGCTGCTGCACGGAGGGCGTCTGCTGCATGCCCGGCTGGGTCGGCATGGTCGCACCCGGCTGTGCCATCATGGGCGGGCGGACGGTAGGCTGCTGCACGGAGGGCGTCTGCTGCATGCCCGGCTGCATCGGCATAGTAACGCCCGGTTGCATTGGCATGCCCGGCTGCATCGTCACGGGTGGACGGACGGTGGGCTGCTGCACGGAAGGCGCCTGCTGCATGGTACCGGGTTGCATCGGAGTCCCAAACTGCGGTTGCGTGGAGGGCAGGGGCGGCCGCATGGGCTGAGGTGTCTGCCCTGTCTGAGTCGGCATGGTCACACCCGGCTGCAACGGCTGAAACTGCGATGGAGTAAAGGGCTCCGCGCTGACCGCGAACGCCTCCTCCGCTCCGTCGCTTCTGCCGCTGCAGGAGCAGGTATCGCCAAGACGGTCATCCCACTCATTGCCGCAGGAGCAGGTATTGTCAAAGCAGCTATCCTGTTCGAAAGGCTCGTTAGACCCGCAAACACCCTGCATCCGCGATTCGTCAGGCGGACAGGGGCGTGCTTTGACCCGGCAAGGCGGAGTATATTCCCCCAGCAGGGAGGGGGGGCAGACGTCCGGCATG
>JAFABA010000148.1 GCA_023426265.1 Bacillota bacterium | reverse complement strand
TTTTTATAACTTTCCGTGACGAGTACCGCACGCTCCGTATCCGCAGCCCGCGTGGCCGAAAGAAACGCGTTCTTCAGAGCATTGATTCTGTCATTCATCGTTTACCCTCCAAACATTTAATGCTTTTTGCCTTACCAGCTCTTACGCCCTTATATGGCAAGGCTGCCTTCAGGCGCCTCATCATGCCCGGGAATCCTGATAGGTATCTTTTTCTCGCTTATAATTCAGTTTTATTTTAGTAGATACAATTCGGATGATAAAGTCACAAGTATATCATTGAAATTAGGAAGAGAATTGCACAATGATCTGATGTTGCCATGCTCTCCTTGCAGCTTTCGTTGCGATACTCGCATTAACTTTCTTTGGCTCCTGCAGAGCAGTATAATGTTGTCTAAAGCTCCCACCAGCGTGATAAAACGTGACCTCATGAGGTTGACGACCAAATGTATTCCTCATCACCACTTTACGCGAAAAGAAGAAAGGCCGAAATACAAGATTTCGGCCTTTCTTACACGAGGCAACAACCATTCTATCCTTCTCAACCTTTATTATACTCTATTTTGCAACCGCCAGGCGCTTGGCACGCGCATCTAGCCTGTCGCGCACGACGTCAACATATACCGCAACGACAATCACTGCGCCGATTACGATTTGCTGCAGATCGTTGGATACGTCTAGCAGATTGCAGCCGTTTCTGATTACGGTGATGATCATCGCGCCCACAAGCGTCCCTCATATGTTGCTTTTGCCGCCGCTGAAGGAAGCACCGCCGATAATGCAGGAAGCTATGGCATCCAGGCCGCCGTCAAGCGACGCGTTGGGAATGGCCGAATTCATGCGGCCCACATATACAATGCCGGCCAGCGCGCACATGAACCCCGAAAACGCATAACAGAATATCTGAACACGGTCCGTATTGATGCCGGCCAGGCGCGTCGCTTCCCGGTTTCCGCCGTAGGAGTATATTTTTCTGCCAAGGCCCGTTCTGGAAAGAAAGATATGGATGATGACAAAGCTGATGAGCGCCAGCAAAAAGCTGATCGGCAGCTTAACGCTTCCCAGGCTGATGTCTACGGCGCCTATATACAGCACGGGCTCAGGGAAGCCGCCGATATTCGCGGCGCCTGTAATGAGCAGCGCCAGGCCCCTGCATATATTCTTTGTGCCCAGCGTCGATATGAACGGATGCGGCAAATGCAGCGTGGTCAGCAGCAATCCGTTGAAAATGCCGAACAGGGTGCCGGTAGCCAGCCCCAGCATAAAAGGAAGGGATCGGCAACGCCGAATCTTTTCATGGCGACGCCCATGACGGAAATGGATACCGCAAGCACCGAGCCTGCCGACAGATCGATACCGCCCGTTAAAATAACGATCAGCAAGCCCGCCGCCATCAGCGCCACGATCGGCACCTGGCGGAACAGGTTTGAAATATTCGCCCAGGTCAAAAGCTTGCCGTTCGTCCCAACCGCAAGGAAGGCACACAATATGATCAGCGCAAACAATGGCCCCAGCTTTGCCAACGCCTTTCTGATTTTTGTTTTTGAGTTGTCCAATGCAAATTCCCTCCCCATGCCGCCTTCATAATGGATTCCTGGTTGAAGTGCCAGCCGCCGCGTTCAATAACAGCCATCACCGAGCCTTTCCGCATGACAAGGACCCGATCGCTCATACCGAGTATCTCCGGAAGCTCTGATGAGACCATCACCACACACTTTCCCCGGCTTACAAGATCATTCATCACATGGTAGACCTCGATTCTTGCCGCCACGTCTATCCCGCGCGTCAGCTCGTCAAAGAAATAGATATCGGCGTCCGTGTTCACCCATTTCCCGATCACAATCTTTTGCTGGTTCCCGCCGGAAAGGGTGGCAACCGCCGTGTCGAACGCGGGCGTCTTGATGCGGAATGTCTCAATGTTTTCAGCGATTATGCGGCGTTTTGTCTTTTGATCGACGAATATCCGTCCGACGCGGTATTTGTCTATCGTAGCGAGATGCAGGTTGTTTTCAACGGAGTCGTCAAGCAGAAGCCCCTGCCCCTTTCTGTCCTCTGTCAGAAACGCGACACCGTTTGCTATGGCGTCTTTCGGGGAGGTAATCTGGACCTCCTTTCCTCTGATAAAGACTTTCTCGCTTCCTTTGGGTCGGCCCCGAATATAACACGCAGAAGCTCCGTCCTGCCGGCGCCCACCAGGCCTGCAAGCCCGAGTATTTCTCCGGCGTATGCTTCAAAGCTGATGTTGTTCAGAACGCCGGCCGCCGATAAGCTCTCCACGCGAAGCATTTCTCCGCCTTTGGGAGCGGGCTGCTTGGGAAACAGATTGTTCACGCTGCGTCCTACCATATCGGAAATGAGCATATCGTTGGTCGTTTCGCTTACCGTTCTGGTGCTCACATATTGGCCGTCCCTGATAACCGTCACCACATCGCAGATATCAAATATCTCGTTCAGCTTATGCGAAACAAAAATGATGGCTATCCCCTGCTCTTTTAGCTTCCTTATGGTTTCCATAAGCTGCTTGACTTCATTTTCAGTAAGGCTTGACGTCGGCTCATCCATAATAGTCAGCCGGGAGTTCATCAAAATGGATTTCCCGATTTCCACCGTTTGCTGCACGCCCATGCCCAGCGACCCGCAAATAACGTGCGGGTCTATTTCCTGCCCGAGATCCCGCATGATTCCCGCCGCGATCTCATGCATCGATTTATAATCGAGCAATAGAGAATTCTTTTGTTTTTTGGAATACGATTATGATTGGTCTTTGTAGTCACCGGGCCGAAAGTGATATTAATTTTTATGGCTTTCCCTCTGTGCCAATTAGCATCTTGTGCGTAAATTCCTATTGATGGTTAATAGTAAAAGATAAAAGCGTTGATTCCTCAACACCTATTCGCATCTTTGGTAAATTGAAATTTGTTTTGCATTATAAGAGAAATCAATTTGTTTGGTTTTATAAGGTCATGGTCGCCCGGAATATCCGGTGGCCATGACCCATTTGCTTCCGTCTATCAGACGATAGGCAAAATAACCAGTTTAAAAAAGTTTCCGGCGGCTTCGGGGTCCACGCGGTAGGTCTGGCCGTTTACCGATACCTGGACGCCCGCCTTGTTACATTCCCGCATGCAGAATGCGGATTTGAGCGCGACCTTATCATGCAGCGCGTGGTCTTCGAGTATCCGCTGAAACGCTTGGACCACATTGTAGGAACCTCTCAGATGGCAGGAAGTCCCGACACAGACGCATAGCTCAACCATGTTGTTCCTCCCGGCTTTCTTGCCCATATTCCACATGCAGAAGCTCGTGCACACGGCCTTTGAGAATTCCGTTATATAGCGCCATCATGAGGGGATTTTCCTCGGAACGTT
>JAFABA010000102.1 GCA_023426265.1 Bacillota bacterium | reverse complement strand
GAGGGGAAGAAGAAATGCCGGCAGCGGAACCGGAGCCTGTTGACGATACGCCGCCCGAACCCACCGAATTTGAAAAGAAGATCGCCGCCATACCGGACGATAAGTGGAAGAAATACCAGATTATCGCGGGCATCGTGCTGGGCATATTATGTTCCACATGCATCGTGGTTCTGGGCAGAATGGAAACGGTCGGAACCTTTGGGTTCATCATCGGAGCGCTGCTCGCGCTATACCTGCCCAATATGCTGGAGAAAAAGGGCGGCCGGAAAATCCCCGTGCTGCGCACGGCGCTGATTATCTCTTTGGTGATTTCCATGGGCCTTTACGCGTTCTACGGGTTTGTGATAAACCCCGGCTACTTCGCCCCCACCGAAACGCCGGCCGCAACCGCCGCGCCTGCGGCTTCTGTCACCCCAGCGCCGTAACAATCCTATCAAGCTGATATCGCGCCGAGCATTCGGCGCGATTTTGATTTCGGGCGGACATCCACTTCAATAACAGTCAATGGGTTTGCTGATGGCTTACCTCTGGTGGGCGCAGGTATGATCAAGATTTTTGGAGGAAATATGATCAGAGGACTAAGTTTTAAAATGCCGAATGGATATGGTTCGTATCTGAATACCATATTGTCCGGAATATCATTGGAAAAGTATGTATGGATGATTAGCGAGGACGATGCATTTATAAATATGGAAAATTACTTGTTTAACACTAATGTTTTTACCGGGTAAGCCTTCGGCGAGATTATTGCAATCCCATCCTATTATGTTTTTTTCGCCAATACAAGCATATATGAGGGAGGATGACTTTTGCGAGATTGACACTTATGCAGACTTTCTGTGCAGTAAGTGCGAATTCATTATTTTTATAGTCGATGGCATTTTTGCAGATATCTATGCAAAAGATCAAACCATCATTGAAATAATCAAAAAAAATGCTGAAGAAAATAAATTTGAAAATATCCGCTATATTACTGACGAAAACGATATCAGAACTGAGTTTAGCGTGAATGGCTAGTTTTAAAATCATTTAGTGGCGCTATTGGATCAGGGGCCATCGTTTAGGGATAGCGATGCCCCCTTTTACGTTGGCAAAGACCTTCATATTTGCGAAAAAAAGTGCGTAAAACGCACTTTTAACCTACAGAAACCCCACCAACAAATCCGTAGGACTTTAGCGGCGGCCTAATCATCCCACTGGCTGCGGTATTTTTCCATGATGCCGCGAAGCAGCGTCGCCTGCGCGGGCGGCGTATAGGTGATGGCGTTTGCCCCAGCCTCCAACGTAAGCGCGATGCTGTCCACCGTGACCCCGCCCGTGGCGATGATGGGCACGTAGGGGTATTCCTTTCGAATCTGCCGGACGATATCCGCCGTATTGGGGCCGCCGGAAACGTTGAAAATATCCGTTCCCGCCTCCAGCCTTGCGCGGATATCCGTATGCTCGGACACCACGGTGACCACAACGGGAATATCGATGATGCGCTTTAAGCCCTCTATGGTCTCGTTGGGCGTGGGCGCGTTGACCACGACGCCCATGGCGCCCTGGAACTCCGCATCCTGCGCGATATTGAGCGTGCGCCTGCCTCCCGTGATGCCGCCGCCCACGCCGCAGAACACCGGCACGTCCGCCACGGTCATAATGGCGTGGGTAATGGCAGGCTGCGGCGTAAAAGGATAGACCGCTATAATTGCATTGGCGTTGATATTTTTTATAATGGCGACGTCGGTGGTAAACGCCAGGGATTTAATCAGCTTGCCGAATATGCTGATGCCCGTAGCCTGCTTGATGATCTCCGGCACCTTGATCATGTGGCTGCGAAGCGTGCCATCCAGTTCAGGTACATAGCGATGATCTTCCAAACGAACTCCTCCTTCTGCGAAAAATGTCTCCAAAAGCGCCGGGGTCCAAACAGCAGGTCTTTCTGCCGTTGTAGAATCAAGCTGTATAGTACGGTGCGCAAAAAAAGCTCCGACGATTGGCGTATAATAATTCTTGCCCGGGTTTTATAATTCCTGCCTTCAATTACGGCTTTTTTGTGAAACCTGAGCCTTAACAATAGTATGCAATACTCTGCACGTTTTCACAAGCGGTCTCGTTCGACATGTTTCTCTGCTTTTATTCTACCCCTCAAAGCTGCCAGCGCAACAAAAAACATCCTGCTCCTCAATTGTGCATGGGGCCATCCCAAAGCAGATTGGGACTCCGCCCCAAACCCCGCTCAGGATCGCAACGGCCCTAAGAACCATCATCTAAAAAAGCCCATGCACATTTTGTGCATGGGCTTCCCCATTGCTTTCTGGTGCTTTTTTCAGTGCGTGTACATCTGCTTATACGGGTTGGCGGTATCGGCGGTGAGCACAAAGAAGTCGTGCGCAAGGATTTCATTAAGGTCCAAACTGAATATCTCACAATATTCTTTGAGCTGCTTGGCGATATGCGCTTTGTCCTTATCGTCCGCCACACGCGCCGTTACCTGCTTGGGAAGGTCCCGCGGAAGCTCCTTTGTGCGCAGATAAATCGCCCCGCCGTGTATTCCCGTGCCGCAGAAGTAGCCCACAGGGGATTTCCCTTCTGAGTTCAGACCCAGCACGTAGATTTCCCCGCCCGCCTGATACTCCCCCAGAAAGCTGCCCGCGCGCCCGCCAACCACGATGAGCGGCCGTTTTTCCGCAAACGCCTTCATATGCACGCCGCAGCGGTAGCCGGTGTTGCCGCGCACATATATCTTGCCGCCGCGCATGGAATAGCCCGTGGCGTCGCCAGCGGAGCCGTGTACGATGATGCGTCCGTCGTTCATGGTGTCGCCTGTGGCGTCCTGAGCGTTCTGCTCCAGCTCCACCGTCGCGCCGTCCATATATGCGCCCAGGGCATTTCCGGGGATGCCCTGCACCTTGACGTATTTGTCCTTCAGGCCATTCGCAAGATACCGCTGGCCCATGCAGGACGTGATCAAAACCTCTTGTTCCTGCGCTTCATGCAGTTTTTCGTTGAGCGTGCGGAATTGCATGCCCTTCGCATCGATCGTAATCATTGTACACCTCCAAGCTGCCTTTTCCGCTCAGCTTTTGAAAACGCCATGAGCTGCGGCTTTTCGCAGATCAGTTCAAAGTCTATGGAAGAAAGCGGCGTCCTGTTACGGATCAATGCCGTGTAAATGCCCGTACGTTCCACATTGCCTATGATGATGAAGCCCTTCAACAGGTCGTCTTCATAGAACAGACGCTTGTAATCGCCTCCCGTGCCATATATGACATCCTGCCCGATATAGCTGCCCGCTGTCGTCATATGAAGCCCCCACAAAGAGGTCGCGTTGAGCGGGATGGCCCTGTCAAACACCAGCTCTCCGCCCGCCATCCGGTTGCCCGCGGCCTCGCCCTGCATGTAGGCGTTGGGCAAAAGCGCCAGGATACGATTTGTACCGTTCGAAATATCGTGGCTTTCCGCGCAGTCCCCCGCCGCGTAAACGTCAGGGAGCGTGGTCAGGCCTGTGGTATCCGTCCTGATGCCCCGGTTGACTTCGCCGCCCGCGGCTTTTACAAGCTCCACCTCCGGGCGCACGCCCGCGGCGACCACCAGCGCGGTAAACGGGATGCGTCTGCCGTCGGCGAGCAGCATTTCCTTCCCTTCCAGCGCCTCGATGCTCACGCCCAGGTGCAGCGTGACCCCCTGCGCTTCGATATGCACTTTTACCACTTCCGCGCCGCCCGCGTCGAGGACGCTGGGCAGCACCTGCTGCGCCATATCCACGATGGTGATGCGCTTGACCTTGCGGCTGATACCCTCCGCACATTTGAGGCCGATGAGCCCCGCGCCTATGATGAGCACTTCGCTGTCTTCGTTTACTTCCGCATTCAGTTTGAGCGCGTCGTCCAGCGTTAAAAACGTGTGATAGCCGCCCACGGTATCGAGGCCCTTGATGGGCGGGACGAACGGGCGCGAGCCGGTGGCGACGAGAAGTCTATCGTATGAAAGCGCGCTGCCGTCGTCAAGCGATACGGTGTGCGCCGCAGCATCCAGCGACACAGCAGATTTCCCCGCAAGCAGCTCACAGCCGTTCTTTTCGTAAAACTCCTTCGGCCTGTACGCCATGCGTTCCCTGTCGGTTTTGCCGAGCAGCAGGTAGGAGATGAGCGGGCGGGAATATACGGGGTACGGCTCCCTGCCCACCACGGTGATCTCCCCTTCCTGATCTACGCGGCGGATGCCTTCGATACAGCCGGTCGCGGCGATGGAATTGCCTATGATGACATACTTCATATGCTTACCTCTCCTCAAACACGATGGCCTTGTTGGGGCAGCCGGACACGCAGGCGGGCTCGCCGAACGAATTCTTGGTGCACAGCTCGCACTTCTGCATGGGGCCGTCCGCCGAGGGCATGATCGCCCCATACGGGCAGGACAGCACACAGGTGTAGCAGGCCATGCATTTATCTGCGTTGATGGCGATGAGGCCGTCTTCCATCGTCAGCGCGCCGGAAATGCATGCCTTGACGCACAGCGGCTCCGTGCAGTGCCTGCACGCGACGGCGAAGAAGATATCCCCGCTTTCCTCAATTTTGATGCGCGGGTTGATGCGGACGTCCTTGAGGGCCTTGGCCATATCCTTTTCGCCGGAGTTGGCGAACGCGCAGTTGTATTCGCAAAGGTGGCAGCCTAAACACCACTGCTCGTTGACAAATATACGCTTCATACTTCTGCCCCCCTTATTCGCCCGCGTGCTTGATGCCGAGTATCTCAAGCTCTTTTTCGGTCAGGCCCACGCCTCTGAGCATCAGCCGGTTGCCGCGCATGGCCTCGATGGAGTTGATGCCCATGCCGCCCATCATCTCTTTGATTTCATGCGTGTAGGCGGTGATAAGGTTTACAAGCCGTTCCGCACCGATCTCCGGGTTCAGGCGTTTGACAAGGTCCGGCCTCTGGGTGGCAATGCCCCAGTTGCACTTGCCGAGGTGGCAGGTGCGGCAGAGGTGGCAGCCCAAAGCTAAAAGCGGCGCGGTCGCCATATACACGGCGTCCGCACCCAGACAGATGGCCTTTACGACGTCCGCGCTGTTCCGGATGCTTCCGCCGACGACGATGGAGACGTCCGAACGGATGCCCTCTTCCCTAAGCCGCTGGTCCACGCTTGCGAGCGCAAGCTCGATGGGGATGCCGACGTTGTCGCGTATGCGGGTGGGCGCAGCGCCCGTGCCGCCGCGGAAACCGTCTATGGCGATGATATCCGCGCCGCTCCGGGCGATACCGGAGGCGATGGCACTCACATTGTGCACCGCGGCGATCTTGACGATAACGGGCCGCTCGTAATGCGTGGCCTCCTTTATGGAGTACACAAGCTGCCGCAGATCCTCGATAGAGTAGATGTCATGGTGCGGCGCGGGGGAAATGGCGTCCGTTCCCTTGGGGATCATGCGGGTCTTTGCGACGTCGCCCACGATTTTGGAACTGGGCAGGTGCCCGCCGATGCCCGGCTTTGCGCCCTGGCCCATTTTGATTTCGATCGCCGCGCCCGCCTTCAGATAATCCGGGTGCACGCCAAAGCGGCCGGACGCGACCTGCACGATGGTATGCGGCCCGTACTTGTAAAAATCCTCATGCAGGCCGCCTTCGCCGGTGTTGTAGTAAATACCAAGGCGTTCCGCCGCCATCGCAAGGCTGTGGTGCGCGTTGTAGGAAATGGAGCCAAAGCTCATGGCAGAAAACATGATGGGTGTCGCGAGCGAGAGCTGCGGCTCCATTTTGGTGATGATCTTGCCGTTCTCATCCCGCCGGATACCGGTGGGCTTTTTGCCTAAAAACGTGCGCGTTTCCATCGGCTCGCGCAGCGGGTCGATGGAGGGATTTGTCACCTGGGACGCGTTGATGAGCAGCTTATCCCAGTAAACGGGGTAATCTTTGGGCGTACCCATAGAGGAAAGCAGCACGCCGCCCGAGCCCGCCTGCTTATAAACGTCCGTGATCGCCTCGCTGGACCAGTTGGAGTTTTCCTTGAACACATGGTCCGTCTTTACTATTTTGAGCGCGCGCGTCGGGCAGAGCGAAACGCAGCGGTGACAGTCCACACACTTGCTGTCGTCCGCGGTCATGACGCCCGCGGCTTCGTCGTATTGATGCACCTCGTTGGCGCACTGCCGTTCGCAGACCCGGCAGGTGATACAGCGGGTAAAATTGCGCACGACTTCGTATTCCGGATATTGAAAATTGATAGGCATGAATGAACCTTCCCTTCCACTTAGACGACTTTCGCCATCGCCTCGGGCTTGAGCCGGACAATGACAGGCTCGCCGCCGCGCGGCGCCCAAAGCTCCTCCACATCCGGTTCGACCACGCGGATGCCGCATTCCTCGCTTGCGAGATATACGCGTTCACCCTTGCGCGCCGCCACCATGGAGCGGAGTTTAAGCCTGTCGTTTAATGCCATGAGCCCGCCGCTGAAGCCGACCAGTATGGAGAAGGGACCGGTAATGAGCAAACTTGCGAATGCGTTTCTGAAGTATGTCAGGCGCTCCCTTTTCTCATCCTCCATACGGGAGATGGTGGACCAGAAGGGCGCCGCAATGACGTTTGCGACCTCGTCTAGCTCCATGCCCTGCTTGCGCGTGAGATAGTCAAGGATATAGGAGATGACCTCCGTATCCGTCTGCAGCGTGCAGGAGTAGCCGAACATTTCAATAAACCTGCGGTTCGCGTCATAAGAGGAGATTTCGCCGTTGTGCACGACGGTATAATCGAGCATGCCAAACGGGTGCGCGCCACCCCACCAGCCCGGGGTGTTGGTGGGGTAACGGCCGTGCGCCGTCCAGCAGTAGCCTTCGTATTCTTCCAGACGGTAATAGCGGCCAACGTCCTCCGGATACCCCACGGCCTTGAACACGCCCATGTTTTTCCCGCAGGAAAACACATACGCGCCGCTGATCTGAGTATTGATCTTCATCACGCTTCTGACCATGAATTCGTTTTCGTCAAGCTGGCTGCTTGCAAGCCTGGTGGGAAGAGGACGTAAAAAATAACGCCATATCAAAGGCTCCCCGGAAATCTGCTTCATGGGGCGCACAGGGATACGCGATAAATTGACGATATCGTAATGCCGGTCCATGAACTGCTCGCAAGCTTCCTTGCTCGCCTGAGATTCGTAAAAAACATGCAGGGCATAAAGCTCTTTGTACTGCGGGTAAATGCCGTATCCCGCAAATCCTCCGCCAAGGCCGTTGGAACGGTCATGCATGACGGAAATGGAGTTTATGATCTCCTGTCCGTTAAACCTTGTTCCGTCCGTTGCAATAATTCCGGATATCGCACATCCGGATGGGATGCGTACATTCCCCTCCCACTGTCGGGGCATTTCATCCTTTCGCACTCTTTTGTCCTCCTCTATACCGGGCAACCTTTTGGCAGGTGCCGTCAATATACATATATAATATATTAATTCGAGATTATACGCGCTCCTTGCATGGCTGTCAATATACTTTTGCAAGAATTTAATTTTAATCATGCAAAATCCAGTATCGAGTACAAGATTTTCGCCCGCCCAACATTGTTTCCAGAAAGAAAAATGCATACCCTGCTGCATTTTTCAGACATCTTCCCCGCCATTCGCGGTAAAAATCCGTACATTTTTATTCACGCAAAGCCTTTTTGCATGCATTCTTTGTGTTTGCAAAGCAAGTCCATATATGCGGAGTTTGCAGGCTTGTATTTTGAAACCTTCAATGGCTTCGCATTGTCATGCGCTTACGCGTATGGTACAATTGCTTCAAAATGGCCAAGGAGGGCGTATAAGCCCGTATGAAGCTCATTATCGCGTCCAACAATGCGCACAAGATGCGCGAAATCAAAGAGATTATGGGAGAATATTTCCCCTCCATCTCCACCTTAAAGGAAGCCGACATCACGATAGAGGTCGTGGAGGATGGCGATACCTTCCGCGCCAACGCCATCAAAAAGGCGGAGGAAACGCTACTTGCCGCCCCCGGGTTTGACGCCGCTCTGGCCGACGACAGCGGCCTCATGGTGGATGCGCTTAACGGCGCGCCCGGTGTTTACAGCGCCCGCTACGCGGGCGAAGGGCACGACGATCTTGCGAACAATCAAAAGCTCCTGCAGGACATGCGGCAAGTACCCGAGTCGGAACGGTCCTGCCGCTTCGTTTCCGCCGTGGCGCTGGCTAGGCGCGGCCTTCCCACGCTCTGCGTGATGGGGACCTGCGAAGGCAGGCTGCTGTTTGCGCCCCAGGGCGAAAATGGTTTTGGCTACGACCCGCTCTTTTTCTACGAGCCCCTCGGCCGCTCGTTTGCCCAACTGACCGCCGAAGAAAAGAACAGCGTCAGCCACCGGAAACGCGCTCTGGAAGCATTGAAGGAACTGCTGGCGCAGGAGAAATAGCCGCCCCTTTTCTTGCACGACATCCATTTTCAGGAGGGATTGGAATGGACAAAGTAAATGTTTACGAAAAGCTGAGCACCTTCCATGAGCATTGGAGCCCGAAAATAGTGGGCGAAGTGAACGAATCCTATATTAAAGTGGTGAAACTGAAGGGTGAATTCCTATGGCATACCCATGAAAATGAAGACGAGATGTTCTATGTTTTGAAAGGCCGGCTGGCCATCAAATTCAGGGACAAGGACATCCACCTGGATGAGGGTGAATTTTTGATCATTCCAAAAGGCGTGGAGCATATGCCTGTCGCCGAGGCTGAAGTTCATGTGATGCTGGTCGAAGCGAAGACAACGCTGAATACCGGAGACGTCGTCAATGAACGGACGGTCAAGGAGCCCGAAAGAATCTAGAATGTACAAAAAATGCCATACCCAAAAGGGCACGGCACAGCCCATCGACAAAGCAGCTTTGCTGTCATCCTGAGCAAAGTGAAGGATCTTGAAGCGCCTATATTAGGGTTTGTAACGGGAGCCAGATTCTACGCCTTCGGCTCAGAATGACAAACGGTAGGATCTATCGATATACTCAAAATGCCGTGCCCCAACGGGGCACGGCATTTAAAATCTCGTTACTTTTGCCGCGCCAGCCACGCTTTGCTTTCTTCAATATGCGAAAGTACCGCATCCGGCGCGGGGCCTCCGGGCAGGTTTCTGCCTTCCACGCAGGCGGAAAGCGAGATTGCGTCGTATACATCCGCTTCAAATACAGGAGAAACGTCCTGCAATTCAGGTAGCGTCAAATCCGCAAGCGCCTTGCCTTCTTTGAGGCACGCGAACACCAGCTTGCCGATGACCTCATGCGCCGTGCGGAAGGGCACGCCTTTTTTCACCAAATAATCCGCCGCGTCCGTCGCGTTGGTAAAGCCGCGCCCCGCACCAGCGTACATATTTTCGGTCTTAACCTTCAGCGTTTCAAACATGCGGGTGAATATCGTCAGGCAGCCGTTTACGGTATCGAGCGCGTCGAACACGGCCTCCTTATCCTCCTGCATATCCTTGTTGTACGCGAGCGGCAGGCCCTTCATTACGGTCAGAAGCGTTGTCAAGTCCCCATACACGCGCCCGGTCTTGCCGCGGATCAGCTCCGCCGCGTCCGGGTTCTTTTTTTGCGGCATGATGGAAGAGCCGGTCGAGTACGCGTCGTCCATTTCCACAAGGCGGAATTCGTCCGTGCTCCATAATATCAGTTCCTCGCAGAAGCGCGAGAGGTGCATCATGATGATCGACGCGCACGCGACGTACTCGATGCAAAAATCTCGGTCGCTTACCGAATCAAGGCTGTTGCGCGTGATGTTCGCGAATCCAAGCTCCTGTTTGACAAACTCCCGGTCCAGCGGATACGTGCTCCCCGCAAGCGCACCCGCGCCAAGCGGCATGTAGTCCATGCGCTTTTTGCAGTCCGTCAGCCGCTCAACATCCCTGCGGAACATTTCAAAGTACGCCATCAAATGGTGTGCAAGCGTAACGGGCTGCGCCTTCTGCATGTGCGTGTAACCGGGCATTACTGTCCCCGTGTGCGCGGAAGCGGTATTGAGCAGTGCCTGTTCCAGATTCATGAGGTTACCTATCGTTGCGTCCGTTCCCCGCAGCATGTACATGCGGCAGTCGAGCGCCACCTGGTCGTTGCGGCTGCGGCCCGTGTGCAGGCGCTTGCCCGCCTCGCCGATGCGTTCCGTCAGCAGCACCTCCATGTTCATGTGCACGTCCTCCGCGGACTTGGAGAATGTAAGTTTTCCCGCCTCATAGTCCGCAAGAAGGTCCGTCAAGCCCTCCACGATCTTATCCGCGTCCGCAGCCGGAATGATGCCCTGCGCCTTGAGCATCTTGGCGTGGGCAATGGAGCCTAAAATATCCTCCCGCGCCATGCGGCTGTCCACCGATATGGAGGAATGGAAATCCTCCATGGCCGTGTCCGCAGCCTTTTGGAATCTTCCGCCCCAGAGCTTGTCGTTGTGTTGCATTGCGCACCTCCTGTACAAAAAAGTGGCTAGCGCCACTTCTATAAAGCATTGGAGGCGCTGCCTCCAAACCTCCGCTTAGGGGCGTAACGCCCCTAAGAACCCGTCCCCGAAGCCGCCCCATTATGGGCGGCTTCGAATGTGGGATTCCAAAGGGATGTGTTCCTTTGGTAGGGGTATGGGGGCAAAGCCCCCATCGTTCCCTTTCTTACTTCTCGTTTGCCCGTTCCATCAGTGCGCGGACCTTGAGCGGCAGGCCGAACAGGTTGATAAAGCCTTCAGCATCCTTCTGGTTGTAGATCTCTTCCTTCTCGAACGTCGCAAGCTCGGGGTTGTAGAGGCTGTACGGGCTCTTGACGCCGGCGTGGTAGGTCTTGCCCTTGTAGAGCTTGAGCCTGGAAACGCCGGTGGTGTTCTGCTGCATGACGTCGATCATGGCGTCCATGGCCTGGCGAAGCGGCGTGTACCACTTGCCGTCGTATACGAGTTCGGAATATTTTGTGCCCATCTGCTGCTTGTAGTGCATGGTATCGCGGTCCAGCGTGAGGTACTCAAGCTGCTGCAGCGCGTCATAGAGTATGGTTCCGCCGGGATTCTCGTATACGCCGCGGCATTTGATGCCGACAAGGCGGTTTTCCACCATGTCGTCGATGCCGACGCCGTGCTTCGCGCCGAGCTCGTTGCACTTGGTTAAAAGTGCGACAGGGTCGAGGTTTTCGCCGTTGACGGAGACGGGAACGCCCTTTTCAAAACCGATCTCGATATAATCCGGCACGTCGGGCGCAAGCTCGGGCGCGGTGTTGATAAGGTACAGGCTGTTCTTGGGCTCGTTCCAGGGATCCTCAAGGTCCAGGCCCTCGTGGGAAAGATGCCAGATGTTACGGTCCATGCTGTAGGATTCTTCGGCCCTGAACTGCAGGGGGATATTCTTCTCCTTGGCGTAAGCGATCTCCTCGCTGCGGCCTTTGAGGTCCCAGATGCGCCAGGGGGCGATGA
>JAFABA010000098.1 GCA_023426265.1 Bacillota bacterium | reverse complement strand
AGGAGGCGCATATGACGGAACAGCTCCTGCTTATCCGCCCGGCGGCCGAACATGAAAAAGATATTGCGGCGTACAAGGCAGAATTTCTGATAAACGGAGACAGTATGGACGGCACTGCAGGGCTTAGAAATGCTCCTTCCGCTACGGAATGGATTGTGCAAATCGCCCTGAATGAGAGCGAGGAGACTGTGCGACCCGGATTTGTACCTTCCTCCACATTTCTTGCCGCTCATGCCCTGACCGGCAAACTGGTGGGCATGATCGACATCCGGCACCGCCTCAACGGCCATCTGCTTTTTACCGGCGGGCACATCGGCTACAGCGTGAGAAAAAGCGAGCGCCGAAAAGGGTATGCAAAAGAAATGCTGCGGCAGGCGCTGCTGCTTTGCAGGGAGGAATATAAGCTGCCCCGCTGCCTTGTCACCTGCGACAGCGACAATATCGCAAGCAGCCGCACCATCGAAGCAAACGGAGGCGTATTGGAGAATACGGTTGCGGACGGCGCACGCATGGTAAAGCGGTACTGGATCGATCTATAGAAGCAAATGGCTCCGGCAGATAAAATGCCGGAGCCATTGTTATTGACTCTTCGAGAGCTCCCTCTTAGTACAACACTTTCGAAAGGAAATCCTGCAGCCTGGGATGCTGCGGGTTGTTAAAGAACGCCTCCGGCTCATTTTCCTCGAGCACCTGCCCGCCATCCATGAACAGGCAGCGGGTGGCAACCTCCTTGGCAAAGCCCATTTCATGGGTGACGACCACCATCGTCATGCCTTCGCGCGCAAGCTCCTTCATAACCTCCAGTACCTCGCCCACCATTTCAGGGTCGAGCGCGGAGGTCGGCTCGTCAAAGAGCATGACGTCCGGGTTCATGGCAAGCGCCCGCACGATAGCCACGCGCTGCTGCTGCCCGCCTGAAAGCATGCCGGGGTACGCGTCCGCCTTGTCCGTAAGCCCGATGCGGTTTAACAGCCGCGTGGCGTTGTCGTTTGCTTCTTCCTCCCCCATCAGCTTGAGCTTGATGGGCGCCAGCGTGATGTTCTGCCGAATGGTCTTGTGCGGAAAGAGGTTGAACTGTTGGAACACCATGCCCATTTTGCGGCGCAGCAGGTCGACGTCGCACTTGCCGTCGTTGATGCGCACGCCTTCAAACCATACCTCGCCGGAAGTCGGAATCTCAAGGAGGTTCAGGCAGCGAAGCAGCGTGCTTTTGCCGCAGCCGGAAGGCCCGACAATGACCACCTTTTCCCCTTTTCCGATGTGCTGGTTGACGCCATTGAGCGCCTGCACGGTATCAAAACGTTTATGTAAGTCTTTAACGGTGATCACTCTTGGACAGCCTCCTTTCAAGCTTTCTGAGGCCCCATGTCATCAGCATGACAACCAGAAGATATATGGCAGCAATCAGCAGCAAGGGCACCACGCTGTAGGTGCGCGTGCGGATCATCATACTCATGTACGTCAGATCGCTCATCGCGATGTAGCCAACCACAGCCGTTTCCTTCAGGAGCACGATCGCCTCGTTGGCAAGCGCGGGCAGTATGTTTTTAATCGCCTGCGGCAGCACGATATGGCGCATGGTCATGTTGTTGGTAAGCCCAAGCGAACGGCCCGCCTCGGTCTGTCCTTTGCTGACCGCCTGGATGCCAGCGCGCATGATTTCCGCAACGTACGCGCCGGAGTTGATGCCAAACGCCAATATGGCGACATAAATGCTGTATTCAAATGAGACCGTGGCGAATATGACGAAAGCGAATATCAGCAACTGCACCATGACGGGCGTGCCGCGGATAACGGTCAGGTACACGTCACAAATCATCTCCAGCGGACGCAGCGCCTTGTTGTGCCGCGCGTACACCTTGCAAATGGCAACAAGCGCCCCCAGTATGATGCCGATGATTGCCGCGCCTAACGTTATGAGCAGCGTGTTTCCAAGGCCCTCCGCATAGAGCAGCCAACGGTCATTGGCAATGATATTATTGTAAAGCTGCTGGCCGAAATTATCCCACATAGGCCCTCCCTTCCGCTGCGCCATGCGCTGCGGCGCTTTGCATAAATGTGCAAGCATGTATTAGTATACTATAAGATGCGCCGGGCGCAAAGCGATTTTCCATGCATCTCATGTGTATATTATACCCACTTGCGAAATCAGGCCGCAGGAAAAACCTGCGGCCCAACACTTTTACTGTTTTTAGCTTCAGGAACCGGAAGCCGCCTTGTGCTCCTCAATCAGTTTCGCAATGGTGCCGTCGTCGAGCATCTTCTGCACGACCTTGTCAACGACCGCCTTCAGATCGGCTGAGTCCTTCTTGAGCGCAATGGCATACTGCTCTTCTGTAAGGGGTTCTTCGAGCACGACCAGGCCCTTATTCGCTTCCGCAATCTGCTTGGCGGGCATATCGTCTATGACCACGGCGTCGATCTTGCCGTTTGCAAGCTCAACGCCCGCATCGGGACCGGTCTTGTAGCGCAGAACCTCGCCTGCGCCTACCTCATCCGTCACATAGATGTCGCCGGTGGTGCCCATCTGCACGCCGATATTCTTGCCCGCGAGATCCGCGGCGGACTTGATCGCGCTGCCCTCGGGCACGATGATGACCTGCGCGGCGTCAACGTAGTTGATGGAGAAATCCACGCTCTGCCTGCGCTCATCGTCGGCGGTGATGCCCGCTACGCCAAGGTCGCCTTTGCCGGTTTGCACAGCCGGGATGATACCGTCAAAGTCCATATCCACCACTTCAAGCGCCACGCCGATCTCATCGGCGACGGCCTTGGCGATGTCCATATCCACGCCCACGACCTCGTTGTTTGCGCCCAGGTATTCAAACGGGGCGAAACCGGAGCTGGTGAGTATGATGAGCTTGCCTGCTTTTTTGATCTTATCGATATTGGGGGTTTCCGAAGCCGCGGGCGCGCACGCCGCAAACGCGAATATGCCGAGTAGCACAGCCAGCATCAGGGCAACCGCTTTATATGCTTTCTTCATAGTATTACTTCCTTTCAAATCTTCTTTGCATAAGTATACTATGTATTCCCAATAAATCAACCCCATTTTGCAAAATAAATTGTATTTTTATAAATTTATGGCCAGTCCATGCATATATATTCGTGATTTAAGCATAGAAGAGCCTCCCCGAAATGCGGGGAGGCTCTTCACAAGAATTCCGGGCGGGTTCAGGCTGCTTTCTCCGCCCGTAGGAAGATTGTACTAGATGCGGAACGCGCGGCGGATATGCGCCACGATTTCCTCGCCGATGCGCCTCTGCGCTTCCACCGTGGAGCCGCCCACATGCGGCGTCATACTGACCTTGGGGTGGGAAAGCAGCCGCTCGTCCTTGCAGGGTTCTTCCACATACACATCCGCGCCGTAGCCGCGCAGCTTCCCGGAATCGAGCGCGTCAAGCACCGCTTCGGTATCCACCATATTGCCGCGCCCGGTGTTGATCAAGATAGCGCCATCCTTCATCAGCGCGATCTTTTCCGCGGAGAGGATCGGCGGGGTGCCCTTGGGGCCGGGCGTATGCAGGGATACATAATCGGACTGCTTGAGCAGGTCGTCGAGCTCATAGCGCACATACGGGTCGTATTCGGGCTTGTGGCCGGAACGGTTGGTATAGATGACGTTCATGCCCAAAGCGGCTGCACGCTTACCGGTTTCGCGCGCGATGCGGCCGATGCCGATGAGCCCCAGCGTCTTGCCTGTGATCTCCGTGCCCTTGTACGCCTTCTTCTCCCACACGCCCTGGCGCATGGTCACGTTTGCGATGCCGATGAAGCGCGAGAGCGCAAACATGTGGCCGATTGCCAGCTCCGCAACCGAAACGGAGGACGCTTCCGGCGTGTTGCAGACTTCTATCCCGTTGTCCCGCGCATATGCGACATCGATGTTGTCCACACCCACGCCACCGCGAATGATGAGCTTGAGCCTGCCGGTTTCGCGCGCCGCGTCGATTATAGGTTCGCGGACCTTCGTGGCCGATCGCACCACCAGCACGTCGTAAGCCCTTACCTGTTCCATGAGCGCATCCGGCTCATAAAACTGCTCCACGACCTCACACCCAAGCTCCTGCAGGGCTTTGACGGCATTCTTCTCTAAGCCGTCGGTTGCCAGAACACGCAGCATAATCGTTTTCTCCTTTTTCTGTTTTGCATAGTCCGTACAACGCCATTGTTGACGGATGGACCGGCATCATTACCGGCCAGAAAGGGTAAGGTACAAACGGTAACGAAAGCCCTAAGGGGCGCAACGCCCCTTAGGAATCCCTATTTCTTTTATTTTTCGTACTCCTTCATGAAGGAAACGAGCTTCTCCACGCCTTCGATGGGCATGGCGTTGTAGATGGAGGCGCGCATGCCGCCCACGGAGCGATGGCCCTTCAAATTGACCATGCCGTTTTTGGACGCGGCCTTGACGAACGCATCGTTCACTTCGTCGCTTTCCGCGCGGAAGGTGACGTTCATCATGGAGCGGCTTTCCTTGGAGACGGGGCTCTTGAATACCTTGCTCCGGTCCAGGTGATCGTAGAGGATCGCAGCCTTCTTCTGGTTATGCGCCTGCATGGCCGTGAGGCCGCCGATGCTCTTGATCCATTCGAGCACCAGCTTGCACACGTATATCGGGTAGCACGGCGGGGTGTTGTACATGGAATCGTTCTCCGCCATGATCTTGTAATTGCACATGGTGGGCACGAACGCGGGCAGTTCGCTGCGCAGCAGGTCTTCGCGAACGATGACGATGGTAAGGCCGGCGGGTGCCACGTTTTTCTGAGCGCCGGCGTAGATGAGGCCGAACTTCGATACGTCCACGGGTTCGGAGAGGATGCAGCTGGACATATCCGCAACCAGAGGAACATTGCCTGTATCCGGAATGTAGTTCCACTTGGTGCCGAATATGGTGTTGTTGTAGCAGATATGCACATAGTCGGCCTCAGGGTCGAGCTTCAGCTCTTCCTGCTGCGGGATGCGGCTGAAGTTTTCCTTCTTGGTAGTAGCGGCGAGGTTGATCGTGCCGTACTTCTGGGCTTCCTCATACGCCTTGCCCGCAAACTGGCCGGTGACGATATAATCCGCCTTGCCGGTCTTTAAAAGGTTCATGGGCACCATGGCGAATTGCAGCGAAGCGCCGCCCTGCAGGAACAGTACCTTGTAGTTTGCGGGAATCCCCATGACTTCACGCAGAAGCGCTTCCGCCGAGCCGATGATCTCCTCGTATACCTTGGAGCGGTGGCTCATTTCCATTACGCTCATGCCGGAACCATGGTAGTTCAACATTTCGTCCCTTGCAATCTCCAGCACGGGCAGCGGGAGCATGGAAGGGCCTGCCGAGAAGTTAAAGATACGGTCGTAGGACATAATACTCACTCCTTTGTGATGTTTATTGCATAGGTGTTTTTCCGACTTTAATTCAGGGGCTTATACACAGTTCACAAGGTCACGCTGCGTTGCAGCAAGCTGCCGCCTTGCGTTCTTCTCGTTCACTGGGCTTTCGCCTCGCTTATTCCGCCACAGGCGGCGCTCGGCTCCGCCCTCCGAACCCCCCGTCCCTTGGGAATCCCTTCCTTGGAAACGCCCGGGACAGGACGTTTCCGAAATGGGTTTTTAGGGCCGTTACGGCCCTAAACGGAGGTTGGAGGCAGAGCCTCCAACGGACCTCCTCTAGCTCCTTTATCGTTCCTCGCGGAAGTAGTTATTGCCGCAGGATTTGGGCTGCGCATGCTCGCGGCTCTCCTTGATGCTGGTGAGTATAAGCACCACGACGGTCGCCACAAACGGCAGCATATCGTAAATCTGCATGGGAATGCCAAGGCCCACATACATGCGCATGATGGAAAGCCCGCCGAACAGCAGAGCACCCAACAGCCCGCGCAATGGGCTCCACGCCGCGAATATAACGAGCGCCACCGCGATCCAGCCCTGGCCGTTGATGCTGTTGTGCACCCAGACGCCTTTGCAGGTGACCATGGTGACATACATGCCGCCCAGGCCGCAGATGCCGCCGCCGATGCAGGTGGCCAGGTACTTATAGCGTGCCACATTGAGGCCCGCCGCATCCGCAGTGGCCGGACTTTCGCCAACGGCCCTGAGATTTAGCCCCGCGCGGGTACGCCCCAAAAACCAGGCCAGTACCAGCGCGATGACCACACCCAAGTATACCACAAAGTTGTAGCCAAAGAGCAGCTTGCCGATATACGGGATATCCGAAAGCCCGGGAATGCTGATGTTGCCGAACGCCGCCTTGGTAATATCCGTTACCGCGGCATAGCCGCCCGCCTTTAATGCCATGTGCTCGCCGAAGAAATTGGCAAAGCCGGTGCCGAATATGGTGAGCGTAAGGCCGGTAACGTTTTGATTGGCGCGCAGCGTCACCGTTAAAAAGCTATAAATGAGCGCGCCGAACGCGCCGCACAGGAATGCGCCCAATATAGCGAGAAGTGCCGATATGAAGCCGTTTGCCGCAGCGCCCACGGCCGCCTCATAGTAGAACGAGGAAGCGAGGCCCGCGATGCCGCCCATGAACATCATGCCTTCCACGCCCAGGTTGAGGTTGCCGGATTTTTCCGTCAATATCTCGCCCATGGTGCCAAGGAGCAACGGCGTGCCCGCAAGTACGGCGGCATTGATGAGGTTGATGATAAGGTCCATCAGTTGCGCTCCTTTCTGCCGCGGAATATGAGCCTGTAGTTGATGAAGAACTCGCACCCGAGCATGAAGAAGAGGATAATGCCTGTAAGCACTTCCGCCGCGGAGGCGGGGATCTTGAACGTCGTCTGTATTTTGTTCGCGCCCTTTTCGAGCACCGCAATGGCGAACGCTACAAACAGCATGACATACGGGTTGAGTTTACTTAACCACGCGACGGTGATGGCCGTAAAGCCGACGCCGCCCGCGGTGGTATCCGTAATGGTGTAGTCCGCGCCTGAACACTGGATAAAGCCGACCAGGCCGGCCAGAGCGCCGGAAAGGAACATGGTGCGGGTGATAACGCGGGAGACGCTCATACCGGCATACTTCGCGGTATTGGTGCTTTCGCCCACGACGGAAATTTCATAGCCCTGCTTGGTGCGCGTCATATAAACGCCCACGGCCACCATCAGCGCAACCGCTATGATCCAGCCGATATGCACGCCAAACACCTTGGGCAGCTTGGCGATCTCCGTAAACATGGCAATCTTGGGAAAGCCGCGCAAGGTGGGGTCCTTCCACGGCCCGTTTTGCAGGTACGATAAAAACGCCAGCGCGATGTAGTTTAGCATCAGCGTAAAGAGCGTCTCGTTGGTGTTCCACTTCGCCTTGAAAAACGCGGGAATGAGCCCCCACAGGCCGCCCGCCAGTACCGCCGCCGCCGCCATGATCAAGAGCAGCGGGATGCGCGGCAGATTTTCATATTGGAAAAGCGCAAAATAGCTTGCAGCCATTGCGCCGACCAATATCTGCCCCTCCGCGCCGATGTTCCAGAAACGCATCTTGAACGCGAGGGAAATCCCCAGAGAGGTGACCAGCAGCGGGATGGCGATGCGGATGGTTTCCAGTAGCGCCGTGTTGTTTCCCACGCTGCCCACAATCATATCCTGATACACCGCGATGGGGTTATGCCCCAGCGCAAGTATGATGAGCGCTCCGGTTAAAAGCGCTCCGAATACGGCGAGAACGCGGATGAGTATGGCCTTGTTGCGCGGGATCGCGTCCCGCTTGACCATGCGCACGAATGGTTCGTAGGAGGCCGCTTTTTTCTTACTATTGCTCATTTACGCCTCCTCTTCCCCGAAGCCGTGCTTCGCTTTCTCTTCGTCCACCTGCACCATCATCAAACCGACTTCTTCCTTTGTGGTATTGGGCGCGTCCACAATGCCGCTGATTTTTCCGCCGCACAGCACCAGCACGCGGTCGCACAGCTCCAGCAGCACGTCCAGGTCCTCGCCGATAAAGAGCACGGCCACGCCCTTTTTCTTTTGCTCGTTCAGCAGATCATAGATTCGGTAGGAAGAATTGATGTCAAGCCCGCGCACCGGGTAAGCGACGACGAGTACGGAGGGGCTACTGGCAATTTCGCGCCCCAGAAGCACCTTCTGCACGTTGCCGCCGGAAAGCCGCCTTACCGGCGTTGCGGTGCCGGGGGTGACGATCTCCAGCCGGTCAATCAGCTCTTCCGCCAGTTTCTTGGGTGCTTTGCGGTCCACAAAGGGGCCTTTGCCGCTTTTGTAGCTTTTGAGCATGACGTTGTCTATCATATCCATGGAGGCGACAAGGCCCATGCCCAGCCGGTCTTCCGGAACGAACGCCATGGCGACGCCGTGGCGGATGATTTCGGTGGGGCTTTTTCCCGCAAGGTTCTCCTTTGCGCTGTCTTCCCCGCAATAAAGAATCTCGCCTGATGCGATGGGATACAGCCCCGCGATCGCCTCGCAGAGCTCTTTCTGACCGCTCCCCGCGATACCCGCCACGCCCAGGATTTCGCCCGCCTTGAGCGTAAAGCTTACGCCGTCGAGCGCCTTCACGCGGTCCGAATTGACGCAGGTGAGCTCTTTGACCTCCAGACGCGCAGGCGTATGCTCCATCCGCTCACGGGAAATCGCAAGGCTGACGCTGCGGCCCACCATTGCCTCGGTCAGGGACTGCACGTTGGCGTTTTTCGTTTCCACCGTATCGATGCAGCAGCCTTTTCTTAATATGGATACGCGGTCGGATATGGCAAGCACTTCGTTGAGTTTATGTGTGATGATGATAATCGCCTTGTTGTCCGCCTTCATGTTGCGCAGGATCGCAAAGAGCTTATCCGTTTCCTGCGGCGTCAGCACGGCGGTGGGTTCGTCGAGTATGAGCGTGTTTGCGCCGCGGTAGAGCACCTTGATGATCTCCACCGTCTGTTTTTCGCTCACGGACATGTTGTAGATTTTCTTGTTGGGGTCCAGTTCAAAGCCGTACCGGCTGCTGATTTCCTTAATTTCGTTGGCCAATCCCCTGCGGTTGATATGCACGCCGCCGGGGAGGCCCAGCACGACGTTTTCCGCCGCAGTCAATACGTCCACCAGCTTGAAGTGCTGGTGAATCATGCCGATGCCCAAGTCGAACGCGTCCTTGGGAGAGCGGATAATGACTTCTTTGTCGTCCACATAGATTTCGCCGCTGTCCGGAAAATAGATGCCGGATAGCATGTTCATCAATGTCGTCTTGCCCGAGCCGTTTTCGCCCAACAGCGCCAGTATTTCGCCGCGCCTGACGTCCAGACAGACCTTATCGTTCGCGCATACCGCGCCGAACGTTTTTGTGACATTGCGGATACAGATGGCATTTGCAGCCGGTTGTGCCAAGAAGGAGTCCCCCTTTCGTAACATGCGGATGGAACAGCAAAACAATCGAACCCCACGCCGGTTGCTTTGCGTGCTGCATCCACCGGGGTATCATCCTGTCTAGATTTGCAAGGTTGGTACAATTTATTATAAAAGCCGGAAAAGCTGACCTTTCGATTTGAAAAAGCCGGGGCCGCGGGACAGAATTTTATCGGAAAAGTGCCTTACGGACACTTTTTCAAGGATTACGGGAACAATCGCCGCCCACCGCACGTGTCGCTGGCGGTTGGAAGCCTCCGGGGGCTGCGGTCCCCGAACCCCCAAGGAGTTTTGGGACAGACTGGGGGCCGCGGGACGCGGCCCCCAGATTTAAGTGTTTGTTATGCGTTCACATGGATGCCGGGGATGATATAGCTCCAGGAGGGCGCGCTCTGGGGCTCGACGAATTCCTGGCCTTCCTTGAGGTCAATAGTGATCTTTTGGCCGGAGAAGTCTACGCCTTCACCCGTCAAAGGTCCTACGAACACTTTGAGTTCGCCGGAAATGAGCTTGGCGCGGGCAGCTTCGATGGCTTCCTTGGTGCCCGGTGCGATCACAGCGTCGTTGAGCGCGGAAATATCCACCACGCCTTCCTTGAGGCCGCCGGAGAAATCGGTGGGGATGGGGGTACCGTCTACAACAGCCTGTACGGCCTGGGTAAGATAAACGCTCCAATCCCACACGGCGGAGGTCAGGGAGGCCTTGGGGGCTGCTGCGATCATGTCGGAGTTGTAGCCAACCGCCCAGACGCTGTTCGACTCAGCGGTGGTTTGGGTGGCGGTGGAGTCCGCATGCTGGCCGAGCACATCGCAGCCCATATCGATGAGGGCCTGCGCAACCTGGGCTTCCTTGGTGGGGTCGTTCCAGGAGTTGGTGTACATGACTTCCATGGTGACTTCGGGGTTCACGCTCTTTGCGCCAAGATAGAAGGCAGTGAAGCCGCTGATGCATTCCGCGAAGGGCATGGCGCTCACATAGCCGAGCTTGTTGGTCTGGGTCTTGAGGCCGGCGGCGATGCCGGAGAGGAACCGGGCTTCATAGATGGCGCCAAAGTAGTTGTGCATGTTGGGAAGGCCGCTCGACGCCGCCTGGGAACCGGTAGCATGGCAGAACTGGATCTCGGGGTGCGCTTGGGCGGCTGAAAGCATGTAGGCTTCATGGCCGAAGGAGGTGGCAAATATGATGTTGCAGCCTGCATCGATCAGCTCGTTGATCGCGGCTTCGCACTTGGAATCTTCGGGAATGTTGTACTTGGAGAGAACCTGCTCGGGCTTGAGACCCAGGTTTGCGATCATTTTCTGGGTGCCCTTGTCATGGTTGTAGGTATAGCCGCCGTCGCTGGGGTCGGATATGTGTACAAAGCCGACCTTGACTGTCTCCAGGGTGAGAGCGGGGGCTTCCGTTGCGGGCACATCGGTTGCCGCGGCGGGGGCTTCTGTTGCTGCGGCGGGGGCTTCGGTTGCAGCGGGTGCCTCGACGGGCGCCGCGCATGCTGCGACGCCAAGCAGCATGGCCACAGCCATCAGGAGTGCGATCAGTTTCTTCATGCGGTTTCCTCCTCTTTCTTCTTGTTGCCTGTATTCTTATATCCGTTTGACCGGATAAAGCAACCATGTGTGAACATAGATATATGCCCAAAACGAATAATTCGTATTATATAACGAACATTCTCTTTTGTAAACAGGTAACAATTCGTGTTTTTATCGGATTCGTCCGCTTTTCTCAAGGGCTTCTATATCGGGTGGGCAGGAAAACGGCTCTCCCGCCGCCTGCATAGCATTTGCAACATCCTTTAGGCCGCTGCCCGTACAAATGACGGTAACGGTCTCGTCTGAACCGATAATTCCATCGGCTACCGCACGTTTGACGCCCGCTGTGGCGGTGACCCCGGCGGGTTCGCCAAACACGCCTTCGGTGCGGCCCAACAGGCGCATGGCGTCCAAAATCTCGGCGTCGTCCACAGCTACCCATGCGCCGTTGCTGTCCCGTACAGCCCTTAACGCCTTTTCCGGGTTACGGGGCACGCCCACCGCGATGCTGTCCGCCAGTGTGTTTTCCGGCGTGGGCATAAGCTGCGTGCCGCTTTTCGCCGCATTAACGAACGGGCAGCAGCCGGAGGACTGTACGCCCAGGATTTTGGGAATACGTTCTATGAGGCCAAGCTCATAGAGGTCACGAAAGCCGTTGTACACGCCGCCTACCGTGCAGCCGTCCCCAACGGAAACCGCCACCCAGTCCGTAGGCAGGAACAACAATTGTTCCGCAATTTCCAGGCTGACTGTCTTTTTGCCTTCCGTCATAATGGGATTGATGCCCGCGTTTCGGTTGTAGAAGCCCCATTTATCTATGGCAGCGCGGGAAAGCTCAAACGTATCCCGATAATCCCCCTGCACGCTCACGACATTCGCGCCGAATATCAAAAGCTGCGCGACTTTGCCCTTGGGCGCGCGGGAAGGGACGAATATGACGGATTTTAACCCCATACGCGCCGCGTTGCCTGCCAAAGAGGAAGCGGCGTTGCCGGTGGAAGAGCAGGCGACGGTTTCATACCCCAGCTCCTTCGCCCGCGCGACCGCCACGGCGGAGGCACGGTCCTTTAAGGACGCGGTGGGATTGAGACCATCGTCCTTGATATAGAGGGCTTTGATAGAAAGTTCCTTCTCCAGCCGATTGGAACGGTAGAGCGGCGTCCAACCCACGCGCAAAAAACGCTCCCAGTGGCGTCCTTCCACGGGCAGAAGCGGCAGATAGCGCCACATGCTGTTCGTTCGGTCCTTTAAGAGCGTTTCACGGTTCAATTCTTTTTTAATGGCTTCATAATCGAATACGATATCCAAAATGCCTGTTTCCCCGCAATGCGGGCAGGTCAACATATCTTCGGTATAAGAGAATTCTGTCTTGCATAACGTGCAGCGGTATCCTGCAACATGCATGTGGGACACGCACCTTTCCTGCCGAATGGCAGCCTTATCGCGAGTAACTGTGATGGATTATGTTCATCATACACCAAATTTGACGGCTTGTATAGATTTGCACAGCATATTATATAATTTTTATTTGCACTAAAAAAACTTTTTTAGTCGTCGGTATGAAAAAACACGCACTCCTCCCCTGCAAGGCGAAGCAGCGCAGAGCTTGCCGGTAAACTCTCCCCTTAGGGGTTGTGGGGGGGTGCCCGTGAGGCACCCGGGGTTCCAAATTGATTCATGGGATCGATTTTTGGCTCTTTGACGACGGCCCGCAGGCCTAGTGCCGAGGCGTGTCCCGCCGAAGGCTCACCGAACCCGCTTCCCTGCGGGAAGCCCCACATCCAATCAAATCTGGGACGATTGGTGGTGCAGCTTTGGGCTGCACATCGTTCCTTGCAAAATACCCGAATGTGCCATTCGGGCTGCATGCGCGTCAGATTTGCGGAAAAAAGCGCGCTGCCGCGCACTTTCAACCTACAGAAAAACCCGCCGACAAAGTCCGCAGGACTTTGTCGGCAACATAAACGCCGCCTCGCCCTGTATGGGCGAAGCGGCGCCGAAATTCGGTTGCTTAGGCAGCCTTGCCGACATCCCGGATCAGGTCCGGATAGGTGGTGACGATGGTGGTATCCTTGACCCATTCGTCGACCATGGCATACCATTCCTCATCCTGCTTGGCGGAGAGCACGGTTTCCTTAAACTGCTCCTGATAATCCGCAAGCTTCCTGTCGCCCGCGGGCTCCGTACCCACCAGCTGGACAATGTGGTAGCCTTCGTCGTCTATGATGATTTCACTGTAGCTGCCGGGGACGGTAAGCTTCAGCGCCGCCTCTCGCACCTGCTCTGAATACTCCGTCGACGCGTCACTCAACAGCACGCCTGTCTTGTAGAAGGAATTTTCAACATCCGCGCTTACCGTGAAATCCGGGTCCTGGGTATATTCCTTCATGACGTCGTCAAAGCTCGTGCCACCCTGGAGTTTTGCGTACGCTTCGTCGATCTTGGGCTTGACGGAAGCGAACAGGTCGTTGCGCATGGTTTCGGCTTCCGCTTTTTTCGCGGCATGCTCGGTCTTGATTTCGGCAATGCGTGTGGCGTTCGCCACTTCGTCTTCCAGTGTCAGCTTGGCAAGCTCATCCGCAAGGTCCTGCATCTTTGTTTGAATCTCGGTGTATTCCGTGCCAAGTTCTTCCTCGGAAAGAACCGAGATGTGCTTGATGCGGATGTATCCTTCCGGCGCGTACAGCGGCGGCGTGCCTCCGTTGCGCTCAAACGTTTCCTGGCTGGCTTTGTAACCGCTGGGGTCCGCAGTGAGAGAATCTTTATCGGCAGCAAGTTGTTCATCGAACTTGGCCTGCACCTCTTCATCCGTTACGGTGACGGTGGCGTTAAACGCTTCCTGCAGGGCAGTGATGGAGGCGTTGGTGGCCTGCTCTTCCGTCAGCCTGGCTTTGAGCTGCTCTTCGGTCAGCTTTTCGCCGAACTGCTGCTCGACGATATCGCTGAAGATTTCGGCTTTGCGCTTCTCCACGTCAAGGGAGGGGTCTTCCGCGACTTCGCTTTCCGCCTGGGACTGGGCGGTTTCCTTGAAATAATCCAGATCGGCCTGCACGCCCTCGTCCACCTCGGCCTGCTGCTCCGCGCTCAACGTGGTATAGCCCTGGAGTTTGGCCTGGTAAGCGGTCACCTTGGTGCTGACCACGGCATTCAGGATATCATCCTGGAAAAATGTAAGCTGGTCCGGCGAGGTGGTGGGATCCTGCCCGTACATCTGGTACATGTACAGATAGTAATCGAACATATCCCTATATTCGCCCTTGGTGACTTCCATATCGCCTACCTTGGCAATGACCTGCGCCCTGTCCTTTTCATCATCGACGCTCACCAGGCTGCATCCGAACATGGATACGGTGAACGCAAGCGCCAATACGGCGGCGATCAGGATTTTTACAGTCTTCTTCATTGAAAAACAATTCTCCTTTGTTGTTGTTGCTGCACGAAATCCGGTTACAGCTTTTCCGGGTAAAGGGTTACGGTACCCGCTTCATGGGCTTTTTCCCCAAACTCCGTCTGCATGGTCACCAAAGTTGCGTTGGAGCGGGTCTTGGATTCGAGTTCCGTCTTGATCTCATCACGCATCTCCTCAAAGCTGCGCACGCCGGGAGCGATCTTGTCCTTTAGCAGTATGATGCAGGAGCCGCCTTTTAAATGCGTGGGAGCGGAGATATCGCCAACGTTCACAAGCGCAAGCACCGCTTCAAGATAGGCAGGCTCCACATGGGTGCTATCCTTGCTGACAAAGTAGCTGATAAGGTGGGTATCTTCCGACTTTTGCTCCATGAGCTTGATAAAGTCGGCCCCGCCGAGCGCTTCGTCGCGGATGGCGCCCAACTGTTCGTCAAGCTGCGCATACGCTTCGTTGAGCAAACGCTCATAATTTGCCTTGGCGCGTTCAAACGTATCCTTTTTGATGCCGGAGAACAGCCCGCTTTCGTTATTCTTATAGTCCTGCAGCAGCCTCGATGCGGTATCGGCAGCAGTCTTAAGCTCCGCCAGCTGCTTCGGAGTGAAGTTCAGCGTGATGCGGACGGTTTCCACATATCCTTCGGGCGCATCGAGTACAAGATTCGGCGTGCTTTCGCCAAACCAGGTTGGGCTTGACGCGATGCCTTCCTGCTGGGCCTTTAACTGTTCGTCGTAATAATCGCGGATGGTTTCCTCCGTTATGCTGCCCGCGGGCTCCAGCTGATCATAGAGCATGGTGATCACATAGGCGTCCCGCATCATGGCACGCATGCGCTCGGGCGTGAGGCTGCTGTTTTCCAAAAGGTCGATATACGCCTGCTCGGCCTGTCTTCTGCCCTTTTCATCCGAGCCATACTGCTCCATGAAGGAGGCGATTTTATCATTGTAATATTTGAGATACTGCGCGTCCACTTCCGCTTCCTGCTCGGCGGTCAGCTCGTAAAGCCCCTGCTTTCGGGCTTCTTCCTTCATGGCGGCCTCGCCTGCCAGGTAGTTCAATTGGTTCAGCTTGTACTTTTCGAAGTCGGATTTATATTGCGGCTGGGTCAGGTCCACGCCCATCATGGTTTCATAGCGGGCGAGCTGATTCTTCAAGGCGGCGTCAAACTGCCAACGGTAAATGGGCGTCTCCCCCACCGTTCCCAAAATGTCATCGGGATTTTTCGCGCAGCCCGCCGCCACAAGCAACACGCTTATGAGCGCGAGCAAGAAAGCGAGCATCCTTTTCCCCGTCATGCGCAATTCTCCTTAAATACGAATTCTATTCGAGCAGGCGGAAGTAGGCCGCCTATAGTAAGCTATCCCATTATACATATTCCAAGGGATTGTTGCAACGCATAATCCTGTAAACAAAGTGTGGCAATAGCCCGTCTTTGCCTTAATTTCAAAGGCCCTTTGTGATTGTTTCCACACGGGGCGCATTGTATAATGGAACATATCATAACGGGGAGGTACTCCGATGCAGCGCTTTACGCCGTGCGCAAAGGAGGGCCTTACTTCTGCGCAGATACTTTTGCGGCGAGAGGAAGGCCTTGTAAACGCGCAGCCGCCGCATATCACGAAGACGACGGGCAGGATCATACGCGACAACCTGATGACGTTTTTCAACCTCATCAACGCGATCCTGTTTCTGGGCCTGCTGCTGGTGGAGTCCTATTCCAACACGCTCTTTATGGGCGTGGTGCTTTCTAACCTGCTGATCGGCGTGATTCAGGAGCTGCGCGCCAAGCGGGCGGTGGAAAAGTTGAGCGTGCTGCACGCCCCGCGTACCCTAGTCGTGCGGGACGGTGCGGAACAGGAGATACCCAGCGAAGAACTTGTGCTGGACGATATTCTTATTTTATCCCTGGGCAATCAGGTGCCCGCCGACGCCATTGTCTGCGAGGGAATGGTCGAGGCGGACGAATCCATGCTGACGGGCGAATCCAACGCCATCAAAAAAGGGCCGGGGGACATGCTGCTTTCGGGCAGCTTTGTGCTTTCCGGCTCCTGCCGCGCGCAGGCGGAGCGTGTGGGCGGCGAAAGCTATGCGGCAAAGCTTTCCCATGAGGCCAAACGCTACAAGCGGTTCGATTCGGAATTGATGCGCGCGCTGCGCCTCATCATCCGATATGCGGGCGGCGTTGTGCTTCCGCTGGGCGCATTGATGTTTTGGAGCATCTACGGCGGGCTTTCCCACAGCCTGCAATCGAGCGCCGAGCAGACGGCGGCCTCCGTGCTCGGCATGATCCCGTCGGGGCTGATGCTGCTCACCAGCGTGTCGCTTGCCGTGGGCGTAATAAGCTTAGCGCGTAAAGAGACGCTGGTGCAGGAGCTTTACTGCATTGAAACGCTCTCCCGCGTGAACATGCTCTGCCTGGACAAGACCGGCACCTTGACCACAGGCAACATGCAGGTGGAGCGCATCATTCCGATTGGCCACGCGGATGACGCGGAGCTTTTTGCCATGCTCTCTGATATCGTGGGCACCATGCCCGCGGGCAACGCCACGGCGCGCGCACTTGCCGCGTATTGTAAAGCGCCGCCCCGCGAACAGCCGCTGGGGCTAACGCCGTTTTCCTCCGCGCGCAAGTTTAGCGCCGCCGCGTTTTCCTACGGCACGCTTTACCTTGGCGCGGCCAACATGCTGACGGAGCTGCCCGGACATATACAGGCGCAGGCGGATCAGGAAGCATCCTCGGGCCGCCGCGTGCTGCTGCTGTGCAAATCCGAAGCGGCAGGCGACGAGCCGAAGGCCCCGCAGGACGCGGCGCTCGCCCCGCTGGCGCTCGTCACGCTGCTGGATGAAATCCGCCCCGAAGCCGCGGACACGCTACGCTTTTTCCGGGAACAGGACGTGACGGTAAAGCTCATATCCGGCGACGACGCGCGCACGGTTTCCGCAATCGCAAGCAGGCTCGACCTCCCCTGTGCGGGAAATTATGTGGACGCCACCACGCTTCCGGACGGCGAGGCCCTAAAAGAAGCTGCAAAGACATATACCGTGTTCGGCCGTGTCTCCCCGCAACAGAAGAAGGAGCTCATCCGGGCACTCCGGGCGCAGGGGCATATCGTGGCCATGACGGGGGACGGCGTAAACGACGTGCTGGCGTTAAAGGAATCGGATTGCAGCGTTGCCTTGAACGCAGGCAGCGACGCGGCGCGGCAGATTTCCCAGCTTGTGCTTTTAGACAACAACTTCGCCTCTTTGCCGCATGTGGTCATGGAAGGGCGGCGCGTGGTCAACAATATTACGCGGACGGCATCGCTGTTTCTGGTAAAAACCGTATTCTCGTTCCTGCTGACGGTATCGAGCCTGCTTTTCGGCCTTGCGTACCCGTTCCAGCCGGTGCAGCTGACGTTGATCGGCGCGGTGACGGTGGGCATCCCTTCGTTCTTCCTGGCGCTGGAGCCCAACCGCACGCGCATCAAAGGGAGTTTTTTACGGAACGTACTCGCGCGCGCGATACCGGGCGCTATGACCATATTCCTCTTTACGCTTACGGCAGGTCTCATTGGCCGCAGGGCCGGGCTGACTTACCCGGAAGTAAACTCGCTTTGCGTATACCTTGCGGGCACGGCGGGGCTTATGATATTGCTGCGCGTATGCAGGCCCCTTGTTTTCCGCCGCGCCGCGCTGTGGGTGCTGATGGCGGCAGGCTTCTTTGGCGCGGCGGCGCTGTTTCCCAACATTCTGGAGCTCTCTTCCCCGCAGCCCGGCATTGGGTTGTGGCTCTATATTGGGCTGACGCTAATTGCTTACCCGCTGCTTGCAGGTTTGGAGCGCGTTTGCCGGCATATACTCAAAGCGGAGGACTGAAGACATGTACCTGATCGTGGGTCTTGGCAACCCCGGTATCGCATACCGGAACTCCCGCCACAATGCGGGCTTTCTTGCGCTGGACACGCTTTCCCAAAAGCTCAATATCCCGTGTAACAAGCGCGCGCACCGCGCCTTAATCGGGGAAGGCTATTACGGCACGGAAAAGCTGCTTTTGTGCAAGCCCGAAACGTATATGAACCTGAGCGGGGAGGCCGTGCAGTCCGTGCTTTCCTATTACAAGCTGCAGCCGGAACGCTTAATCGTGCTCTATGACGATATCGACCTCGCCGTCGGCGATATCCGTATCCGCGCCTCGGGAAGCGCCGGCACGCACAACGGCATGCGCTCCATCATCGCCTGTTTAGGCGGGGAGGAAGGCTTTCCGCGCGTACGCATCGGCATCGGCAAACAAAAGGACGGGCGCGACCTTGCCGCATTCGTACTGGGCAAGCCGCCCAAGGAGGACCAGGAACTGCTGGAGGAAGCGTATCTTCAGGCGGCGGAGGCCGCGCTGCTGATCGTGGAGGGCAAGCTTGGGGAGGCGCAGGCGAGAT
>JAFABA010000095.1 GCA_023426265.1 Bacillota bacterium | reverse complement strand
ACCTTGTTTCCGTAGAGCGCGGTAAACGTATTGAGTTCATCCAACAGGCCGGGGCCCTGGAAGTACCGCCCCGGGGAGCCATATCCTCTTGTGTGGCGTGTGAGCATGCTCATTGTAGGGAAGGCTCCTTTCCTTAATATTTGATGACGATCTTCTTGCAGGGCTGCCGCTTTTCGATGAGGTCGAACGCGTCAAGGACCTGATCAAACGGGAACACATGGGAGATAAAATCGTTGGGGTCCAATACGCCCATCTCAATCCAGTTGATGATCTGGCTGTTGGCTTCGGCCTCCATGAGCTTGTAGGGGAACTGCAGGAAGCTGAGCCTCCAGTTGTAGGGCGCCTGGCTCCAGTCAAGCTGCATGTTGAGTTTGGGGGAAATGCCGTAGGTGCACATCTGCCCACCGTCTTTTACAAACTGCATGGCGGTCAAAATCAGCTCGTTGACGCCCACCGCGTCCACCATATGGTCCACGCCCTCCGGGCAGATTTTCTTAATTTCAGAGACGATATCGCAGCTTTTGCTGTTAAAAGCGTAATCCGCACCCGCTTTTTCCGCATCCTTGATTTTTTCATCCATAATGTCTACGGAAATGACGGGACCTAAACCCAGGAGCTTTGCAAACCTTACAAAGCAAAGCCCGACCGGGCCCGCGCCGAACACAACAAGGCTTTCCCCGTGCTTGAAGCCGAATGACCGGATGCCGGAGAGCACCTCGCGGAACGTGACGATCATGGCACCCGCAACCGGATCGAAGCCCTTGGGGAGCACGGTCTGCGTCCTGTAAAAGTCGCCAAAGCCCGGCGTATACGGCCCGGTGCCGTTTTGCGCCATCGCCAGCCAGTCCCCGCAGACGCCGTATTCGGAATACGCGCCCCAATAGGAGGCGTAGCCGCCCAACTCGCCTTCCACAAAGGGAAGAAGCACATGGTCGCCTACTTTAAAGCGGGTGACGTTTTTGCCAACCTCCAGCACCTCGCCCACGGCCTCATGACCGAGCAGCAGGGGATATTTGTCCACGTTCTTGAATTTTCCGTGGGCAATCTTGGTATCCGTTCCCGCGCACACGCCGCAGCTGAGCGTCTTGACCAACACCCTGCAATCGTCGTAGGATGGCATGGGCACATCCACGATCCGCAGGCTTAAATCCTTTTCTACTGCCAGGCTTTTCATTGTTGTTTCTCCTTTATGTGATATTTGATGGAAGTTATTTGATGACGATATTGCGGCCGGTGCGGTCCACCGTAATGGCTACCGCGGCGATCACGACGATGCCGAACACGATATTCTGCCAGAAGACGTCCACCCCTGCAAAGTTCATCCCGTTGCGGATGATGGAAACGATGAACACGCCAAGTACCGTGCCGAGCACCGAGCCCTTGCCGCCCGAAAGCGCCGTACCGCCCAGTGCTACGGAGGCGATGACCAAAAGAGTAAACGGGTCGCCCACGGTGGGCGCGGAGCTTTTGAGCTTGGCGGCAAGGAATATGGAGCCGAGCGCCGAGCATAAGCCCGAAAGCACGAATGCGAGTATCTTAGAGCGGTCGATGCGGATACCGGCCATTCTGGCCGCCCGTTCGTTCCCGCCTATGGCATAGAGCGCCTTTCCAAAGCCGGTCTTAGACTGTAGCACGAAGAACGCGAGTATCACCACGCCCGCCAGCACAAGCGGAAAGCCCAGCACGCCGAAGGAAATTTTCGCCCAATTGATGGACGGCCACAGCGCCTTGGGTATGGATACCGGCGCCTCGCTGATGAGGAGAGCGGTGGATTTCCAGACCGACATAAAGCCCAAAGAAGCGATGAAAGAGGGGATTTTCAGCCGTACGTGGATGAATCCCAGCGCGAACCCTGCCGCGGCGCCGAACGCAAGCGAAGCGCCGAATGCGTATACGGTGGATAAAAACAGGTTATTGGTTTGTTGGAATGTCTCGGAGAGTATTTTTACCATCAAGACGTTGACCACCGAGCACGTCGAGCCGATGGAAAGGTCCACGGAACCTAAAAGCAGCACTGTCGTCGCGCCGCAGGCCATGATCATCAGCGGCGCCGTATCGCTTAGGAGATTCGTCAAATTCGCCCGGTTTACAAAGTTGTGGTCCAGTATGGTGAACACGCCCACCAGCAGTATGACGGCGACCACGCTGAAATACCGCATAAAATCAAATGTGCGTTTTTTACCCGCCGCGGGCTTCGTGGTGAATACGGTTTGTGCCATTGCGCGTTCCTCCCTTACATCATGATGCTGACGATATCAACCTGGCTGGGCTTTAAGTCTCCCGGCGCGTCCAGTTCCCCGGTGATCAGGCCGTCGCGCATCACAATGAGACGGTTGGAGAGGCCGATGCATTCATCCAGCGTATCGCCAAGCAGTATGATGGATTTTCCGTTATTGACCATATCGCGGATCAAGCCGTAAATCTCTTCTTTCGCGCCCACGTCCACGCCGCGCGTGGGATGGTTGAGTATCAAAATATCGCAACCGCTTGCAAGCGCGCGGGCGAATACCACCTTCTGCTGGTTGCCGCCGGAGAGCTGGATGGACAGCTCGTCGATGTCCCGGGTCTTGATGCGCAGCGTTTTCACCCATTCATCCGCTTGGCTCCGGAGCTTCTTTCTGGAGATCAGCGGCCCTGTCTTGAGCTTCTGCGGATCGGAAAGCGCGATGTTGTCGCATACGGAAAGGGAATTGACGATACCCTCCTCCCAGCGCTCCTTGGGCACCATCAGGATGCTTTGTTTGAGCGCGTCGGCGGGGGAGGAGAAGTTGATTTTCTTTCCGCGCACGTAAAGCTCGCCGGAGGTGGGCACATCGTCCCCGCACAGTACCGAGCAGATGTCCTCTTTGCCGGAGCCCACCACGCCGCAAATGCCCAATATCTCACCTTTGTGGAGCTTAAAATCCACATGCTTGAATACGCCCTTTAGCCCAAGGTCGCGGCATTCGATCACGACCTCTTCTCCGGGCGCCGTCTGCTGCTCCAGCTTGTAATACTCGGTGGTGGTGGTGCGGCCCACCATCATTTCATAGAGCGTCGCCTCGTCGGCGTCGGAGGTTAACATGTTGCCCGCGTTTTTTCCGTCCTTGTAAACATAGACGCGGTTGGAAATCTCCAATACCTCGTCGAGACGATGGGAAACGAATATCACGGAATGACCGGCATTGGTCAGCTTGCGGATTTCGCAGAACAGCCGCTGCACCTCAGATTCGTTTAATACGGAGGTGGGCTCGTCAAGAAGGATCAGGCAGTGCTCGCTGCCCGAGGAACTCGCGACGTTGACCACCTTCGCGATCTCCACCAGCTGGCGCGTCGCAAAGTTTAAATCCGCCACCCGTTTTTGCGGCGGGATACCCACGGCGCCCACATTGTCGAGCGCTTTCTGGGCCATTGCGTTGAGCCGCTTCCAGTTGACCAGGCCGTATTTTTTGAACTGCTTTTCGTAACCGAAGAATATGTTCTGCCCTACGGTCAGGTTGGTGATGAGGGATTGCTCCTGAAACACCATGCCGATGCCTTCCGCGTTCGCCTCGCGCGGGTTTCTGGGGGAATAGGGCTTATTATGCATCATCATTTCTCCCGAGGAGGGCGGCTGCACGCCGATGATGATTTTCAAAAGTGTGGATTTTCCCGCGCCGTTTTCGCCGATGAGGCCCACGACCTCGCCCGGATATACCGTAAGGTCTACGCCGCCTAACGCCTGGGTGCCGTGAAAGGATTTTGTGATATTCTTTGCGCAAAAGAGCGGTTGCTTTTCCATGTCTTTTCTCCTTTCGCGCCTACTTGCTGATGACCTTGCGGCCGTGGGATATGGTCAGCGCCACCGCGGTGAGTATGATGAGGCCCTGTATGCCGGACTTGATGTAGGGGTTCACGCCCAAGAGCGCCAGGCCGTTATCCAGCACCACCATGATAAGCGTGCCGATAAGCGTGTTGACCACGCCGCCCTTGCCGCCCGAAAGCGAGGTGCCGCCCGCGACCACCGCGGCCTGCGCCGGGAACATCAGGTCCTGCCCGATTTGCGCCTGCCCCTGGCCCAACCGGATTGCGCCGAGCACCCCCGCGATGCCGAACAGCAGCCCCGCATAGGTGAATACCAGCACCTTGACGCGGGAGACGTTTACGCCTACGCTGCGCGGGATGTTTTCATCCGTGCCCACAGCATAGATGTGCCGGCCTAATGGCGTATACTCCTGCATGAAGTAGGAGACCAGCAGCATCAAAAGCGCCACGCAGGTGATGATGGGGATGCCTAAAAAATCTGTCTTGGGGATCTGTACCAGCACGGGGTCGGCAATTTGTGCGGGGATGCCGCCGTAGGAGAGGGTGGCGATGCCCTTGCAGACATACATGAACCCGAACGACACCATGAACGAGGGGATCTTGAGCTTGACATGCAATAACCCAATCAAAAATCCCGCGAGCACGCTCGCCGCTATGGCGAGCAGGATACCGAATATGCCAAGGTCGCTCGCGTTCTTTGTATTGAGCACAAAAACCGAAAGCAGGGAGCCCGCCATGCCGACCGTTCCGTCTATGGACAGGTCGATGCTTCCGAGTATGATGACGAATGTGAGACCGCACGCAACCAGCAGCGGGATGGCGAGCTGGTTGAGTAAAGCGGTGATGTTGTTGGCGGAGGTAAAAGCGTTGCCCCGCGTAATGGAGAATACGATGCACAGGGCAACCAGTACCCCGATGGGCGCCCATTTAATGATCTGCGTCTGCCGGTGTTCCGCTTTTACCTTGGCAGCAAACTCATCCGTGATCGTGAGATCATTAAAAGCTGGATTTGTCATGACGTGTTACTCCGTTTCAGCTAAATTCTTAAGGAAGCCCGATTAACGCTGATTTCAGTTTAACGGCGATATTCCTCATGCGGCAAGGGAAGCTTCCCTTGCCGCACAAAGCAGGGTTCCCTAAGTTACGCCCGATAAAGGCGAGGGGGGACTCTTTTAGTCCGCCTTGCAGGAGAAGATTTCGGAGAAGTCCATGGAGGGCTGCTTGTCTATATACTCCGCGATATAGTCCTTGACGTTCTCCTGGGTTACCAGCATGGAAGGGGTGGCAAACTGCCGGAATTCCTGCGGCATTTCGGTGGGATCAATGAGGCCCGCCCAAGCGGCGTAGCAGATGGCCAGCGTGTAGCCGCCCTGGAGGTAACCGTTGGAGCTGACGGTAGCGGTCGCGAAGCCTTCGTCGATCGCCTTGATCATATCGGTGGTGGCGTCGATACCGACGACCGCGACCTTGCCCTTGAGGCCTGCCTTATCAAGCGCCTGGATGGCGCCGGTCGCCATGTTGTCGTTCGCGCACCAGATGCCCTTGACGTTGGGGGTCTGGCTCAGCCAGGTTTCCACTAAGGTGAGAGCCTGCTTGGTGTCCCAGTTGGCGGTATCGCGCGCAACGACCTTGAGGTTGGAGTTCTCCGCCAAATACTGTTCCAGGCCTTTTGCGCGATCGGTCGCGGCGGTATTGCCGAGCATGCCCTCGAGAACGAATATTTCGCCGCTTCCGCCGATGGCGTCGGAGAGCGCCTTGGTGATGTTGTAGCCGCCTACCACGTTATCCGGCGAGGTGTGAATGACCCAGTTGGGGTCATAGTCCCAGGGGCCGACGTCGTCGGGCTTGTTCCAGGCGGTGCCGATGTAGCCGCCGGAGGAGGCCATGGCTTCGGCCAGAGCCGGGGCGATGGCTGACTCGTTGGGGTCGGAATAGGCGATGGCGTTGCCGTTCGCTTTGGCGGCGAACTGCTTCATGTTGTCGACTTCCTTGTCGTTGGAACCGCCGGAATCGAGCGTCTGCTTCTCATACTTCTGGCCGATGGTATCGAGATACTGGCAGAACATATCCATGCCCTGGATAATGGTCACGATGTACGGGTTGTCCAGGCCGCGGACGGAGGCGGCCACATACAGCGTGGTGTCGAGCTTTTCCTGCGGGATCTTGCTGGGATCAATTTTGAACGTCTTGTAATCGATGGGGCCCGCGGGGGCTTCCTGTGCGGGTTCGGCGGGCGCCGCGGGGGCTTCATTTGCAGGCGCGGGCGCTGCCGGCTGCTCCGTCTGGGCAGGCGCTGCGGTGCAGGCTACAAGGGACAGCGTCATGAGAACAACCAGTAGCAATGCGAAGGTTCGTTTCATATTGTGTTCCTCCTGTTTATCTTTTTTTGAATTCGGGAGACGAATTCAAAGCGGTGCGAATGTAGTTGTCTGCGAGATGCGGAATGTTAGCGGTAACATTTTTACCTATGAAAGGGCGCATTGTGATAATGCCGGATTTTCATTGTTCGGTTACGTTATTTTTGGGGTTATGAGGGAGCAACGCTGCTTGATACAAGAGGGAAATGGAATGCGTTCCTGGGATTTACCGGAATATGTTACCGGTAACATTTTGTTGAATTCATTATATCGGCTCGTCAGATTGTTGTCAACGGTGTTTGAAAAAAAATTTTACTGGGAGAATTTATGGGTTAACTTTTCAGAGCCGCGGGCCGCGAGCTTTGCTGTCATCATAATGCTCCTTGGATCGGAACGCTCCTCATTCAGGCGTTCCATTAAAAGCTTCATGGCGTTGCGGCCCATTTGGATAACGTCCTTTTCCACGATGGAGATGTTGCTTTTGACTACGTCCAGCAGCTCTATCTTATCGTACCCCACAAAGCCGATATCCTCGGGTATTTTGATATCCCGCTCGAATATTGCCTTGAGGCAGCCCAATGTGAGCATGTTGTTGACAGCTATGATCGCCGTGGGCCGCTTCTCCCGCTCCAATATGCGCTGGGTCAGCGCGTAGGCGCTTTCTTTTGTAAAATCGTCAAAGAATATATTGCTTTCTGCATAGGGAATGCTCATGCTTTCATGGGCCAGCCGGTAGCCGTTTACACGGTTTACGGCAAGCTTGAGTTTTTTATTACCGCCCAGTATGACGATATCGCGGTGGCCTTCGTTTAGTAACAGCATCGTGGCGTCGTAGATCGCGCGGGTATCGTCAAAATACACGCCGTCAAAATTGCTGTCCAGTATATTGCGGTCAATGAGTACGATTGGAACGTCCATTTTTTCAAACGCTTCCACGTATTCCTCATTGTATTCCTCCTGGCCGGTCGCGGGGGTGATGATGAGGCCGCGGATGCGGTGCTCCTGCAGGATGCGGAGCACGCGCTGCTCCTTTTGCACTTTTTCATCCGTATTGTAGAGCAGGACGTTTAAATTGTTTTCGTCGGCGATCTGGGTGACGCCTTCAATGATATCACCGAAGAACGGGTTACGGATTTCAGGCACCACAAGGCCTATGATATTGGTTTCATTTTTGGAAAGCCCGCGTGCGAATGCGCTGGGGATATAGTTGAACTCCTTGATGGCCTCTTCCACTTTCCGCCGCGTGGCGACGCCCACGTTCTGGGAGTTGTTGATGACTCTTGAAACCGTGGTATGAGAAACGCCCGCTCTGCGGGCGATGTCGTGTATGGTAAACTGCATATACGTTCCATCTCCTGTCTAAATTGCATCGTAATGTGCGGAACAGATTTTGTCAAGACGAAATGGAACCGGTAACGTAAATCCTGTGGCCGGAATTCGGGTAAAATGGCAGTCTGATCCTTTAAGCCAAAACGCCGGAACCATGTTATAGTATAAGCAGCAGAAGCGGGACAAAATACGCCGGTGCAATCACAACGCGCGCCGTAGCTGAATAAATTCCCAATATCCTTCTTGCGGGAGCGTGGAATGGAAAGAATGGATGAACAAAATGCAATGCCGCAATCCAACACAGGCCGTAAAGTGTTCGGCGTGCGGGAAGAACTGCTGCAAATAAAAGGAGCGGGCGCCGTTTATCACGGCTGCGACCAGAATTGGTACAAAAGCATATGGCAGCGGATGTCCGGCTGCGGGCCTACCACGGCTTCGAGCCTGTTTCTTTACCATCGGCGTTCAAAAGAGCATATCCCCCAGCCGGAGAAGGCCGAATGCCTCAAGCTGATGGAGGAGCTCTGGGGCTATATCACGCCGACGGCCCGCGGCGTACATACGACACAAGAGTATTGCGAAGGCGCCGGGCGCTTCGCTAATGCGCACGGATTACAGGTGGATGCCGCTGCGCTTGACGTTCCGAGAGAGCCGGATCTTCGCCCAGCGCGGGATACGGTCCTCCGTTTTCTGGAGGAAGCGTTGAAAAACGACTTACCCGTTGCGTTTTTGAACCACAACAACGGGGCGGAAAAAGCGCTGGACTCGCACCATTGGGTGGCCATCGTCTCGCTTTCCTATGTACCGGATGGCAAAACGGAGATCGCGTTTGTGGACGAATCCATCATCAAGCATATCGATGTCGCAAACTGGCTCCGCACCACAACGGGCGGCGGCGGATTTGCCACGTTGCGTTTCTTTTAAAGGTCTATGCCCAGCACGTTTTTTACCAACAGGCCTACGCCGAACGATACGGCGGCAACCCCCAGGCTGATGGCCGCCATGGCAAGAAAGCTCCGCCGGAAGGGGCGGTCCCGCACGACGGAGGTATAGTAATTGAACCCCGCGATGATGAAGAGCGCAATGAGCAGTGTAACGCCCAGCGCCCAGAAGTAGCCCTCCTGCGGGAACAGCAGGTAGGGGATGATGAGCAGCGCCACGGTGACAAGGTACGCAACGCCCGTGTACGCAGAGGATTTGACTGGGTTTTTGTCCCCGGCTTCCCGGGAGGATAAATAGCCCGAAGCCGTCATGGAAAGCGTGGCGGAAACGCCGGTGATGAGCCCCGCCATGGCGATTACCCCGGTATTCTGCATGGCGAGCGTATAGCCCGCCAATGCGCCGGTCAGCTCCACCAGCGCGTCGTTCATGCCCAGCACCATATCGCCCACGTAATGCAGCCGCTCCTCGTCCAGCATTTCCAAAAGCCGGTCCTCATGCGCTTCCTCGTCCGCGAGTATGGCGGTCAGTTCCGGGATGCGGTCGATCTCTTCGCGGTAGAAATCAATGTCTTTGTCTTCGCCCCGCTCCAGATATTTGATGATGAACGTATAGCCTAGGATACGCGCCAAAAACCCAAGCGCGTTTACAAAGAAACGGCGGGGCTTGAGCGTCTTTCCGGAATACTTCGCAAACGTGGCGGCGTGCCTGTATTCATCCCGGGAGATCGCGAGAAGCGTCTCGCACTCTTCGGGCGTTTTCGCCATTTTTGCAATATGGGCATACAACGCCGCCCCATCCAGCTCATGCTGCTGAAGTTCCTCAAACATCTTTGCGCGCGCCTGTTCCATATCCGTTCCCCCCTTAGCTGATTGAAATGACATGTAAAAGCATGGAATATGTTTCATGTCTATGGTACTATGTTGGCGGGCAAAAAGCAAAGGGGCTGTTGCGGCGTGCATACGCCAAATAATTATTCAAGTGTACGCCGCGGCAGCCCGGGTTCGTGCCCCAAACGGGGCAAAATCGATCCGGTGGATCGATTTTAGAACCCTGTTCCTTTCGCATTATGCATTAAAATGCTTATGCGACACCCTTGCTAAAACACGAGACGCCCAAAGGAAAGAGGCCGCATATGGAATGCAAACTAAAGAACCTTACCATGCACTATGAAGAATATGGGGAAGGTACCCCCATCCTCCTGATGCATGGGTATTATCCCGACCACCGATTGATGACCGGGTGCATGGAGCCCATATTTGCAAAGCGCTCCGGCTACCGGCGCATCTATCCCGATCTTCCCGGCATGGGCAGGACGGCGGCTTCGGAGAGCGTTTATAACTCGGATACCATGCTCCATACGGTGCTGGAGTTTATAGACCGCGTGATCCCGGAAGGGAGTTTCCTGGTTGCAGGCCAGTCCTACGGCGGATACCTTGCGCGCGGCATTGCGGCGCATTTGAAAGAACGGGTAGATGGCGCGCTGTTTCTGTGCCCCATGATCGTGCCCGGCCAAGAAAAGCGCGAGATTCCCGCCCATACCGTCATTTCCTGCGATAAAGCGTTCCTCTCCACCGTAAAGGATGAAAACGGAGAGGATTTTTTTGAAATGGCTGTGGTACAAAACAAAACCACATGGGGGAGGTACAGGCGGGAGATCCTGCCGGGCGTTCGGCTTGCAAACGGAGCGTATCTGGAGAACTTGCGCCGGACGGGGTATGGATTCTCTTTTGACCTGGATGGGCAGGAGGGGTTTGACAAGCCTGTGCTCTTCTTGACTGCCCGGCAGGATGCTTCCACCGGCTACCGGGATGCGTACAAGATTTTAGAACGCTATCCTCGGGCTACGTTTGCCGTGCTGGACCGGGCGGGGCACAACCTCCAGATCGAGCAGCCCGCGCTCTTTGAGGCGCTGACGGAGGAATGGCTGGACCGC
>JAFABA010000031.1 GCA_023426265.1 Bacillota bacterium | reverse complement strand
TCGCGCACCTTGGCGCAGCCGGACAGTTTGGCGGGGGCTTAATCGACATCGGCGGCGGCAGCGCGCAGGTGATTGCGCCGAATTTGGCGCACAGCTTCCCCCTCGGCTGCGTGCGGGCCAAAGAGCTGTGCGATGGCTTCAGGCCCGAAGACATTCCCGCCGCCATAGATTCTTGGCTGGATCGAACAACCGGGGACGCGCTTACCGGTATCCGGGAACGGCACTGGACGGGCGTGGGCGGCACCATCACCACGCTTGGCGCGCTGCAGGCAAAGCTTACGGAATATGACAGCCTTCGCGTCAACCGCGAAACGCTCGCGCAGGAGGGTGTGCTTTCGCTTTACCGTCGTCTCCTTGCCATGGGGGAAACGCGGCGAGAACATCCGCTGCTCACCGACCGGCACGATATTATCCTGTTCGGCGCTTTGATTTTATATGGTTTGATGAAACGGCTGGACATCGGCATGCTGCATGTGAGCGATGCGGACGGCATGGAAGGGTATTTATTGGACCGGCTGGCACGCTGACCCGCGGCGGCGAATGGAAGCCTCCGGGAGCTGCGGTCCCCGAATCTCCACGGGTTTTTCAACAGCCAAAGCCCGCCGCAAATGCGGCGGGCTTTGTGTTGCAGCCGGTTACGCTTTTTTCACAACGGGGATATAGATATCGATCTGAAGGAGGCTTTCCCCCATGCGGCTTTCCTCGTACAGTTCAAAGTCCGCGCAGCCGGGCGCATATTCATAGCCGGATTCCGGGAACCATTGATCGTAGATAAATCTCCAGGTGCCCTGAATGGAAGCGACAAACCCTTCGTTGTCCGATGGCGGGGTAGTGAACACCGCGTAGGTCGCCGCAGGCACAAGCGCCTTGTGGAACCCTTCGGGAACGCTGTTCGGGTCCGCCACTTCCACGCCGATGACGTAGGAGAATTCTGCCGTTTCGATATCCATGTCCATGCAGATCCCGTATTCGTTGTGACTGACCGGCGTAAACGCGCTGTGCAGCGTATTCATGTCGTTTTTCAAATACTCCTGCCAGAAGGCGGGGATCGCTTTGCTGTTTTCGCCGTTCACCGAGGTGGTGCGAAGATGATAGCCCGCCACATAAAACGCGGGGCGGGTGATAAATTTCGGTTCCATGACAATTCCTCCCGTCAATTGATAATTGCATAGCTGGGCAAGGTCCACGGGGGCGGGTACCCGGCCGGTACCGTGCAGGCGGTACCGCTCCGGCGGCACGCCAAACGCCTTTGTAAACGCGCGGGTGAACCCGGCGTGGGTATCAAAGCCCCAGTCCAGAGCAAGGTCCAGAACGCGCTTGCCCGTAACAACCTCCGCCGCCGCGTGCGCAAGGCGGCGGTAGCGCACATAGCTCATGACGGGAATGCCGACATACGCCTGGAAAATGCGGTAGAAATGGTAGGGTGAAAACCCCGCCGAAGCGGCCAGCCGCTCCACGGTAATTTCCTCCTTCAGGCGCAGTTCGATCTCATCCACGCTGGCCTGGATGCACGCTCTGTAGTCCATCTTTTTCCTCTCCGATCGGTGTACTCATCATACCATGCAACATTCCGCGGCGCTTATCCGTTTTTTGCAATTTCAAAAAAGTCTCTTCTGACGTAGCAATCCGCCAGTTCGAGCTTTCAAAAATCCCCTGGGGGATTCGGGGGCCGCAGCTCCCGGAATCTTCCAATCGCCGCCGGCGACATGTGCGGTAGCGGCGGAAGGCCTTGCAGCGCAAGGCTTTCCTTGCAGGAACAACCGCCCGTGCCGTAGGCACAGGTTGCTCCTGTAATCTCGAAAAAGTGCCGTGGGTACTTTTTCGACAGTCTCCGCTGGCGGGAAAATACAAAATGGAGTATCCTATAAGGACAATGAAGACCCTGGAGGCACTATGGCAAGGCGTTGCATCATCATCACCGCGTACCTCAAACGCGCGCTGTTTGACCTATATACCCCGCGTCAAGGGGACCTCGTGCTCTGCGCGGACGGCGGATACGCGCACGCGGCGCGCGCGGGTCTTATGCCTGACCGCGTGATCGGCGACCTCGACTCGCTTTCCGGCGTCGTTCCTCCGGAGGCCATACTGGAACTGGTACCGGTGGAAAAGGACGATACGGATACCATGCTTTGCGTCCGCTACGCGCTCGCCCACGGATGCGAGGAGTGCGTCATCTTAGGCGGAATCGGCGGGCGGCTCGACCATACGCTCGCCAATCTGCAGACGCTTGCGTTTGCAGTATCGAGTGGCATGCGAGCGGAGCTTGTAGGGGACGATGACCGCGTGCTTCTGCTAAAGGATGGCGCGCTTGCGCTTAAGCGCGAGGAAAACCGCGCGCTTTCCCTGCTGTCTTTTTCCGAACGCTGCGTGGGGGTCACGACAAGCGGCGTGAAATACCCGCTAAAGAACGCCACCATTACGCAGGACAATCCCATGGCGGTAAGCAATTCGTTTACGGCGGAGGAAGCACATATCGCCGTCAGAGAGGGTATGATGCTCGTTGTGCTCTCTCATATGGAAAGATAATATCATCTCCTTCATCCTGTCTATGCCTGTGGTTTGCGCAAACGGCACAAGTAATCTCATGCGCATTTTTCCCCCGTGCTATCGGGGAACGATTGCAGCCAGCCGGAAAGTGA
>JAFABA010000021.1 GCA_023426265.1 Bacillota bacterium | reverse complement strand
CGCCGGTTTTTGCTGCGCTGGCCGAAATGCCTCGTCTGAGACGAGGAGCGGGCAGAGCTTGCGGTGACAGGAGCGCCATAGCCCGGCTGCTGCCCGTAGGGCCGCGCTTTGCGCACAAAGTCCGCGTCCGCGATATCGTCCTCAATCGCGGGGCCGGTGGGGATGATGACAGCCTTGAGGCTGCGCATCATCTGCCTTAGCTGCTCCCGTTCGCGCGGGAATATCAGCGTGTAGGAAACGCCCTGCTGTTCGGCCCTTCCGGTACGGCCGATGCGGTGGACGTACGAATCGCTGTCCATCGGGATATCGTAGTTGATCACCGCGTCGATATGGTACACGTCGATGCCGCGGGAGGCGACGTCGGTCGCCACGAGTATGCGCAGTTCTCCGCTGCGGTACTTTGCCATGACCTTATCGCGCTGGTTTTGGCGCATATCCCCATGCAGGGCGTCGGCGAGAAAGCCGTTTTTCTGCAGGCCTACAGAAAGCCTGTCCGCCATGCGCTTGGTGTTGACAAATATCAGGGAAAGACCGAACTCCTTCTCGTGAAGAAGCTTTACAAGAGCCCCTTCCTTCGCACCCGTGCGGACTTCGGTATAGTACTGCTTGACGGAGTCTACCGTAAGCGAATTCTGGGCGATTGTGAGCTGCTCGGCGTCCTTCTGGAAGGTCCTTGCGATCTCCAGCACGCCCTTCGACATAGTGGCGGAAAACAGCGCCGTCTGGCGCTCCTTGGGCACGCTCTCCAATATACGGGTCAAGTCGGGGCGGAAGCCCATATCCAGCATCCGGTCCGCTTCATCCAGTATCACGGTGCGCACATCGCTGAGCCGTACGGTCTTGCGCGCGATGTGGTCCAACAGCCTGCCCGGCGTCGCAACGACAATCTGCGGCCTGCGGCGTAATGCCGCAAACTGCTTTTCAATGCGCTCGCCGCCAAATATGGCGACCACCTTAAGCCCGGGCTTACTGTGCGTAAGGTCCTTCAGGACGGAGGCAATCTGCACGGCAAGCTCGCGGGTGGGGCAGAGCACGATTGTCTGCACGGTGGAAGCGCAAGCGTCCATGCGCTCCACCACGGGAATGCCGAATGCGCAGGTCTTGCCAGTGCCGGTGGGGGCCTGTACGGTGATGTCTCCGCCCTTTAACAGCGGAGCGATGGAGAGTTGCTGCACGGGCGTAGCCAAAGTGAAACCCATGCGCCCGAGCGTTTCCAGCATGGGAACGGAAACGCCCAATTGTTCAAATGTAATGTCTTGTGTCATGCGCGTTGTTCTATCTGTTGCCTGTGCCCGCAAAAGCTGCCGAAACCTTGGTTCGTCATCCTGTCGGCGCTTGCGAGCAAGCAAATCTTGCGCGCACACCGGCACATAAAAGCGTAGGATAGATGCCTCCTTAAAAAATAAAAATTTTATCGAATCCTCATAAAAAAACACATGCCGTTGCAAATCATAGAACCATGACTTACAAGAACATGTGAGACAATGCTGATTCACTCATGCAATCCTACCATATACATAGGAAGCTGTCAAGCAAAACGGAAAAAAAAGAATCCATAAATATACAACGAAAGGCAAGGGCTATGTGTCCACAGCCCTTGCCGAAGAAATCAGGAGTAGGTAGCCCCCGGATTTATACGTTGAGCGTGAGGGTGAGCAGCGCGTCGTGGGCGGCGGCCTGCTTTAGGATCTCCTGCGTCAACTCGGTACCGGCGGAAACGGTGAATTTGCCGTCTTCGCTTGTTACCGCGGTCTTTACGGACTTGCCCAGCAGGAAGCGGATGGAGTCTTCTTCAATTTCGCTGTACGCGCTCTCTTCGGGCGCAAACTCGGCGTCGCCCAGGTTCAAAAACGCCGTGTTTCCGGCAAGCGCTGCGATTTTGTCCGCAAGGAACTCGTTGCCGTTTGAGAGGAACAGCCTTTCAATCGCGCCCGACTTCGGGTTGAAAGAGAAATCGCTGACTTCGCCGATGATATCGCCCGCGCTCGAAAGCGCAGTCGCGCCAAGCAGGTAGAAGCCTTTTTCGGTGACTTCCAGAAGCTCCTTGGATTCGTAGATCTTCTTGACGTTCTCGATTGTGGCGGTGATGGCATAATCCGCGCCCATGCCCAATACCTCTTTGAAGTTGATTCCATAGAAGCCATAACCGCGGCTATCCTTCAAAATCAGGTAGTCAACGCTTTTCTCCGCCGCGTTGATCACGATATCCTGAATGATGCCCTTGTCGCGGCCTTCTTTTATGCCCATGACCTTCAGCCCAAGAACTTCGGTTGACTTTTTCATTGTGCTACCTCCTGATTATTCGCATGCCATATCAAGCATTGCTAGCTATTTGATGATTTCGTCGGTCCCCACCAGAATCGTGCCGCGCATCGCACGGAAATGGTCCTCATAAAGCATCTCGCTCTTTACCACAACCCCATCCTTGAGGTAATGGCGGTAGGTAACGACCTCGTAACCCTTGCGGCTGCGCACCTTGGTGCGCCTTGTGCCTGCCGGAAGCTCATCCGTATAAATGAGCACGGGGTCGGGGGAGGGGATCTCCTTGAATATCACGTTCTCCACTTCGATCTCCATGCCGTCCGGCAATTGCTGGCCATATATTTCCACGGTTACCGTGAAGTCCTGTAATGTGGCGGTGATGTATATGGGAAACTCGGAGCGGTTCCTTATTTTCAGGTCCTTGTTGTCCCAATTGAGCGTCGCGTCAAGGCCAATGGGCAGATACTCCGAAGGCCAGGTGTGGTGTACGCGCTCCACAATATCCATATCCGCGTACAGCGCCGCATTGTACAGCGTGCCTGCAAGCTGGCAGATACCGCCGCCGATAGAGTCCGTTAATTGCCCGTCCACGATTGCTGCTGCGGCCTTAAAGCCCTTTTCTTCCGTGCGCTGGCCTACGAGTTCGTTGAGGGAAAGCGTCTCACCGGGCATCAGCATCAATCCGTCTACCGCTTCGCACATCAGCTGAATGTTGATGTTGCGGTCTGCGTCGTTGGTGGCAAGCGTCACAGAGCGCCCGATCAATACGGTATTGTGCGCAAGCACCTCAGCCGTTACGGCTGGCTTTACAATATTGATATATCCGTCGCTTACGGCGAACGTGCTGTACTCTTTCTTAACGAGCTTATCCTTTACCGCGTTTACCACAGCCGCAACGTCTGCTACATGCCCGGTCGTTTCATTGGTGTACACGAATTCGCGATAGACCGTATCATAGGAAGCCGTCGCATTCTCCGCGGGGATGTCGCGCTCATTTAAAAACCGTCCCAGCGCGCTTTTGAGCTTCTCTTCATCCAATATGAACTCCGTATCCTTATGAAACGGGGTGTGGGTAAGGTTAAAGTCCTGGTGGAGCGTGCCCGCCTTGTTCCGAAGATAGGCCTCGTCCAGAAGTTCCTTCGCGTTGGTGGAAACCCCGAGTTCCGCAGCGCCAAAAGTCTGCGTCGCGCCGTTGTAGGAAACGGGCAGGGAAACCTTCGCAAGAGCAAGCTGTTCGTTTCTAAGTACACGGCGCTCGCCTTCCTCAAAGCTTAGCCCGCTGACGTCGATGCCGTTGATGCTGGTTTCCGGCGCAAAAACAGGTACGGTTGCCGCACGGGTTACACCACCCAAAGCGCCAAGAAATATCAAAACAGCGGTTGCGGTTGCCGTCAATATGATGCCAAGCTTCTGCGAGAAGGCATGTTTAGCATGTTTATTGTCATTACCGGTTGCGCGCATCCGCAGTCTTTTCCTTTTCTTTGAGTAGCTTCATTACCAATAAAAGCCGCCTCTTTTCCTCTTCAGTCGGTTCATATCCCAAGCGCAGCAGGTCGAATATCAAGGCTTGCGCGTTGCGGTACCCTTTTGCCGCAATCAGCGCGTTAAGCTTCGCCATGCCCGCTTCAAACTGCGCCTGCAAATCGTTTTGTTCGGGCAGGAAAGGTTCACTTTCTTCCACAGCGGGCACTACGATTTCTGCGGCCACAGTTTCAGGTTCTATAACCTGACCGAAGAATTTCGCGGCAGGAACTTCTTCTCTCACCGGTTCAGGCTCTTTGACCGTTTCGGCTTCCATTGCAGGTGCAGCCACATCTACCAATGCAGCCGCTTCGACCGGTTCGGGCTCTGCCTGTTGTATGTCGGGAGAAGGTGCTTCCGCCGTAGCGGGGGAAGGCGGTACGGTTTCTTCCGGTTCTTCCGCCTGGACTTCGGCAAGCGGTTCGTTGGCTGCCAGCTGCGGCATTGCTTCCTGCGGCTCCTCCGGGACGGGTACTGGGGCGTCCTCCGCAAAGGAGGCCTTTGAAACCTGCTCTTCCAAACCGGGCTGCACCAGGATATCGTCCGCGACAGCTTCCTTCGAAATATCGGAATCAGCCGTCAAAAGAACAGGTGAATTTGCTTCATCCTGTTCCGAGGCGGTATCCAGTACATCCGGGGTTTGCTCCTTAGGTGCTGCCGACGCTTTCTTATGCACCTTGTAAACGGGAGGAGCGTCCTTTTCCTTATCGGCTGCGGGAGCGTCTTTTGTAACGGAGGTTTTTGGTTCTGCTGCGGGTTCCGGCTTCTTTTGTGAATCGGCGAATTTATCCCGCACAACGCGGAAAGAGAGGCTTTCAAACGCCTCCTCGTCTTCCTTTTCAACCGTGGGTTCGGTTACGGGCTTTGCCACAGGTGAAACCCGAATCGGGTCGGGGTATGTCTTGCGTTCTTCCACCTTTTCGTTTGCGGACTTAGGGCGTACCGCCGCGTCCATGCGGATGGCGGATGCGGGCAGTTGCGTGTTTTCGCGGAAGAAAGAGGTAATGGCCTCCGCCGCCAATCCTTCGTTTTCCGTCGGGTCAGACTTTTCGCTGGCCGTAAATGTCACGGAAGAGAAGGAAACAGGCGTGGGGATTTCCTGCGGCTTGTCCGCGTTTACGCGGTGAATCTCCTTGTTTGCCTTTGCGGGCGCGGCGCTGTATGAAATAACGGCTTCCCAGTCTGAAAGCCGCATGGGTTCGCGCGAGGCGGTGGCCAAAACGTCGCCTTCTTCAGGATTTTTATCCGCTTTTGCGTTCTTTTGCTGCTTGCGCGCGCCGAGCGTAACAAACAAATACACAAGCACAAGGGCCAATACGACGGAAAAGACGATATAGAGCGCGGTCTGCCAGTTTTTAAAAATGCTGATCTGGGTATAAAGAAGGATGCCGATGCCAAGCCCAAGGAGTATCATGCAAATACTCCATATGCGAACCCGCCCGCGGTGGATCAAAGAAATCACTCCGATCATCGCCAGGGCGGTTACCACCAGTATGACGACCAACCAATCCAAACTGCCGATCTCCTTGTTGCTATTGTTACTAAGCCGGTAACGGCCGGATGGGCGCTCAGTTGCGCATCAATTTCCATGGGCGTAACTACCATACATCCCATACAAATGATATATTAATATTATATGAATAATTGTCTTTTTTCAACTAAAAATGTTAATAATCTATGCCTTTTGGCGAAACAGGCGGGAAATAAGGGAATTATACTCCATAACCTGTGTTTTTAGGCATGCACCCGCAGGAGAGTATCAGGATAACGGCGGCGCTTTTGCATTGACAGGCCCATATTCCGCCGGTATAATAAACAATCAAAAGCGATGAATGGGCGAGTAGCGCTGCGTACGGCAAAAGAGAGAAGCGGTCATGGGCTGAAAGCCGCTTGTGGCAAGGCAGCAGCGTCGAAAGACACCCGGGAGCGGCGCAGCAGACCCCCGAGATTCGGGATAAACTGCGACGTATGCCTGCGTTAAAGGCGCAAAGTGGAGCTTTCTTTATAAGCTCAATCAGGGTGGCACCGCGGGTCTTCCGTCCCTCATATTGGGGATGGAAGGCCTTCTTCATCATTATCCGGCGGATTGCCGGCAGCAGCAGGAGGGAAGGCATATGGCGTTGCAAGCGCCCAAGGGCACGAAGGACGTAACCCCGCAGGACAGCTACAAATGGCACTTTATTGAAGGGCTTGTGCGGGAAATCTGTGAAAAGTACGGCCTGAAGGAAACGCGTACCCCCGTGATCGAGCATACGGAGTTGTTTTTGCGCGGCGTCGGGGATACCACGGATATCGTGCAGAAAGAGATGTACACGTTCGAGGACAAGGGCGGCCGCTCCATTACACTAAAGCCCGAGGGGACCGCGGGCGTTGTGCGCATGTTTGTGGAGCAGAAGCTTTTCGCCGAAGCGCAGCCCACCAAAATGTATTATCTCTACTGCCCGGTATTCCGTTATGAAAAGCCTCAGGCGGGTCGCCTCAGGGAACACCATCAGTTCGGCGTTGAGATATTCGGCGCGCCAAAGGCGAGTGCTGACGCGGAATGCATCGGTATCGCGCTGGAGCTGTTTGAACGCGTGGGAGTCAAGGAGTTAAGCGTCCATATCAACAGCATCGGCTGCCCGGAATGCCGCCCTAACTATCACGCCGCGCTCAAGGAGTATCTGAAGGAAAGCTATGACGCGCTTTGCGCGGACTGCAAGACGCGTTATGAAAAGAACCCGCTGCGGGTGCTCGATTGCAAGGTGCCCGGCTGCAAGGAAATCGCCGCGAAAGCGCCGGTGATTTTGGATTACCTGTGCGAAGACTGCACGGCGCACATGGCGGAACTCAAAGGGTGCCTAAATGAGATGGGTGTCGGCTACGAAATCGATCCCCACATCGTGCGAGGGCTTGATTATTACACCCGCACCGTGTTTGAGATCATTTCCACCCATATCGGCTCGCAAGGGACGGTGTGCGGCGGCGGAAGGTACGACGGCCTGGTGGAAGAGATCGGCGGGCCCAGTATGCCCGGCGTAGGTTTCGGCCTTGGCATGGAGCGGCTGCTGCTGGTGGCGGAAAACCAGGGGCTTACTATCCCCGAACCTGCGCCCTACGACATTTATATCGCGGGCATCGGCGAGGAAGCGCGCGTCAAGGGCTTTTCGCTCGCGTACGCTTTGCGCAGGCTTGGATTCAAGGTGGAGTGCGACCATGTGGGCCGCAGCATCAAGGCGCAGTTTAAATATGCGGACAAACTTTCCGCCCGCTTTGTGGCGGTGCTGGGAGAAAATGAACTCAACGAAGGCAAAATCAAATTAAAGCGGATGGCAACGGGGGAAGAAGATTACGTCTCCCTTACGGCGGAAGCCGTTGCCGAGGCGCTCAAATAATATTAAAGGTGGAGTAGGCAATGAGCGAATTGCTGGGCGGCTGGAAAAGAACACAGTATTGCGCGCTTCTTGGTGAAGCGGAGGTCAATACGAACGTCGTGCTGATGGGTTGGACCAATGCGCGGCGCGATTTGGGCAAGCTGATATTCATCGCGTTAAGGGACCGCACGGGCATCATGCAGGTGACGTTTGACGAAAGCGAGCTTCCCGCGGAGCTGTTTGAAAAAGCGCAGACCATCCGTGCGGAGTACGTGCTGGCGGTCAAAGGCACTTTGGTGCATCGCGCGCCGGATATGGTGAATGCCCGCATGCAAACGGGCGCGTTTGAAGTGCGCGTGCAGGATTTCAAAATACTGGGCAAATCCGAGACCCCGCCCATCGAGATCGGGGACGATACCAAGACCAACGAGCAGATGCGTTTGAAGTACCGCTATCTGGACCTTCGCCGTCCCGCCATGCAGAAGAACCTGATGCTGCGGCACAAGATCGCGCATATCGCGCGGACGTATTTCTCTGAGCAGGGTTTTTTGGAAATTGAAACGCCAATACTTACCAAAAGCACGCCCGAAGGCGCGCGGGATTATCTGGTGCCCAGCCGCGTTCACCCCGGCAAGTTTTACGCCCTGCCGCAAAGCCCGCAGCAGTTTAAGCAGCTTTTGATGCTTTCCGGGTATGACCGGTACATGCAGATCGCCCGCTGTTTCCGCGACGAGGACCTTCGCGCGGACCGCCAGCCGGAATTCACGCAGATTGACCTTGAGCTGTCCTTTGTGGAAGAGGATGACGTCATCGCCGTAAACGAAGGGTTCTTAAAGCGCATGTTTGCGGAAACCCTCGGGGTGGACATTCAGCTTCCTCTTCCCAGGCTGAAGTACGCGGAGGCCATGGAGCGGTATGGCTCCGACAAGCCGGATACCCGCTTCGGGCTGGAACTCCAGGACGTGAGCGACCTGGTTAAGGACGCCGGTTTCTCCGTATTTACTGCAGCCGTTGAAAACGGCGGCAGCGTGCGCTGCGTGGTGGTGCCGGGCGGCGCCGAGAAATTCTCCCGCCGCGAAATCGACAGCCTTGCGGAATATGTAAAAACCTATCAGGCCAAGGGCCTTGCGTGGATGAACCTCAAGCCGGAGGGGCTGCAATCCTCGTTTGCGAAGTTCCTTACGGAAGAAACCATACAGGCCATTCTTTCAAAAGTTGGCGCAAATACGGGGGATACCGTATTCTTTGTGGCGGATAAAAACAGCGTGGTGTTTGCTTCCTTGGGCGCGCTGCGTCTGGAGCTTGCGCGCAGGCTGTCGCTTATCCAGCCGGACACCTACGATTTGCTTTGGGTGACGGATTTCCCGCTGTTGGAGTGGGACGAGGACGCGCAGCGCTTCTTTGCCATGCACCATCCGTTCACGCACCCCAAGGACGAGGACCTCGATAAGCTTGAAACCGACCCGGGCGCCGTGCGCGCAAAGGCGTACGATATCGTGTTGAACGGTACGGAGCTGGGCGGCGGCTCCATTCGTATCCATTCTTCTGAGTTGCAGGAACGGATGTTCAAAGCCCTGGGCTTTACCAAGGAAGAAGCATGGAACCGGTTCGGGTTCCTGCTGGAGGCGTTCAAATACGGCACGCCCCCGCACGGCGGCCTTGCGTATGGGTTGGACCGGATTGCCATGCTGCTGACCGGTGCAAGCTCCATCCGTGACGTCATCGCGTTCCCCAAGGTGCAGACAGCCTCCTGCCTGATGACGGAATCGCCCGACGTTGTGGATGAAAAGCAGCTGAAGGAACTCCATATCAAGCTGGACGTCGAATAATGCCGTTTGATATCCGGCTGTGCGGGTATGTTAGGAAGTATGCCTGGGACGTATGGCAGGGCTTTGGCCGTGCATGCTAGAAACAAACGAAACTGACAGGAGGACAAAAACATGTCTGAAGATGTGCTGTATTTAACCAAGGAGACGTTTGACCCCACCATCAATTCTCCCGAACCGGTGCTTGTGGATTTCTGGGCCACGTGGTGCGGGCCGTGCCGCATGGTCGGCCCCGTGATCGAGGAGCTGGCTTCGGATTACAAAGGCAAGGCCAAGGTCTGCAAGGTGGATGTGGACGAGCAGATGGAGATTGCGCAGCGGTACAATGTGATGACCATTCCCACCATTATGATATTCAAAAACGGCCAGATCGTGGAAAAGGTGGTCGGCGTCAAGCCCAAGTCCGTGTTTGCGCAGATGCTGGACAAGCAGCTTTAAGGTATCGGCGCTCAAAGCCGCGCAAAGTGCGCGGCTCAGGTTGTTACCATTCGTTTGTCATTCTGAGCCGAAGGCGAAGAATCTGGTTCTCGCTATAAACCCTAAACGCTTTAAGATCCTTCGCTGCGCTCAGGATGACGGGATGCGCCGTGTCATCCTGAGCGCAGCGAAGGATCTTTCTATACCAGCAGGCAAAAGTAGGGGACGCCGTCCTCGGCGTCCCGCGTAAACCACATAGACGGGGTCGGATCGGCGCGCCCTACATTTTATGTTGCCCTGTGCATTTCTCCTTGACAACCGCGGCCGATACGGTATAATGGTCAAGGTGTAAAGCGAAATACCTTTACAGAAACGGCGAGGCGAACTATGGAGCGCAACATCGAGCTTTCCATGCTGCTGTCCTATTATGGCGCATTCTTGACGCAGCGCCAGCAGGACTTACTTGCTCTCCATGTGGACGAGGATTACTCGCTTTCCGAGATCGCGGAGCGGGAGAACATCTCCCGGCAAGGCGTACACGACGCGCTAAAGAGGGCGGAAGCGCAGCTTTATGAGATGGAAACGCGCCTTGGCCTTGTGCGGCGCGTAAGGCAAATGGAAGACGGGCTCCTCGCGCTCAAAGCGCAGGTGGAGCAGATGGAACTCGGTAGGTTACAGCGGCAGGTATTGTTGGAGAAAATCGCGGGCCTGCGCGGCGTTTGGGAGGACGAACATGGCGTTTGAAGGGTTATCCGGAAAACTGCAGAATATATTCAAAAAGCTGACGGGGCGCGGCAAGCTCAACGAAAAGGACGTTCAGGAGGCCATGCGCGAAGTCAAACTCGCGCTGCTCGAAGCGGACGTCAACTTCCTTGTTGTGAAGCAATTTATTAAGGACGTTACGGTGCGCGCCGTGGGGCAGGAGGTTTTAGAGAGCCTTACGCCCGGGCAGCAGGTCATCAAAATCGTTAACGAAGAGATGACGCGGCTGATGGGCGGAACCAACGCCAAGCTGGAATATGGCTCCGTTACGCCTTCCGTCATTTTGATGGCGGGCCTGCAGGGCGCCGGCAAGACGACGATGTGCGGCAAGCTTGCGGCCTATATTAAAAAGAACCATGCAAAATCCCCGCTCCTTGTGGCGTGTGATATTTACCGCCCGGCGGCCATCAAGCAGTTGCAGGTGGTGGGTGAAAAGATCAGCATCCCCGTGTTTGAACGCGGGCAGAGCGACCCGGCGAGGACCGCGCAGGAGGCAATCGACTACGCGCGGCGGAATTTCCACGACGTGGTGATCCTGGATACCGCGGGCCGCCTGCATATCGACGCCGATATGATGCAGGAGCTTGTGTGCGTGAAGAATGTCGCAAAGCCTGCGGAAATCCTGCTGGTGGTGGACGCCATGACAGGCCAGGACGCCGTGAATGTCGCAAAGACATTCAACGAGACATTGGAATTAAGTGGCGTCATCCTGACCAAACTCGACGGCGATACCCGAGGGGGCGCCGCGCTTTCCGTGCGTTCGGTCACGGGCAAGCCCATCAAATTCTCGGGCATCGGCGAAAAGCTGACGGATATCGAGCCGTTCCACCCGGACCGCATGGCTTCCCGCATCCTCGGCATGGGGGATGTGCTTTCCTTAATCGAAAAGGCGCAGGCCAACTTTGATGAAAAGAAGGCCGTGGAACTGGCGGAGAAGCTGCGCAAAGACGCATTCACGCTGGAGGACTTTTTGGAGCAGTTCCGCCAGATGAAAAGCATGGGCTCCATACAGGATATCCTCGGTATGATGCCGGGGCTCGACGCAAGCAAGCTTGGCAACGTGGAAGTGGATGAAAAGCAGATGGCGCGCATGGAGGCGATTATCCTCTCCATGACAAAGGCGGAGCGCGCCAACCCGGATATCCTCAACTTCAGCCGCCGCAAGCGCATTGCGCGCGGCAGCGGCACCACGCTGCAGGACGTTAACCGGCTGTTAAACCAATTCGAGGCCACCCGGAAAATGATGAAGCAGTTTTCCGGCGCGCGAGGCAAAAAAGGGCGCATGCGCATGCCCTTCCATTTTTAAGTTGAAGCACGGGTAAACCGTATTCATAAAGAACCACACATATTTTAGGAGGATACAGTAATGCTTAAGATCAGGCTGCGCAGGATGGGCGCAAAGAAGGCACCTTTTTACCGCATCGTCGTCGCCGATTCCCGCGCCCCGCGTGACGGCGCTTTCGTTGAGGAAATCGGCTACTATAACCCCATCAGCAATCCCGCCCAGATCGTTGTGGAAAACGAGAAGGCTGCGGATTGGATGAAGAAGGGCGCACAGCCTACGGATACCGTGCGCGCGCTCCTCAAAAAGAGCGGCGCCATCCAATAAGGAGCGTAAACAATGGACGAACTGGTGAGATTTATCGCCCAAAACCTGGTGGATAAACCCGAGGAAGTCAAGGTGGTCGTAAAAGAAGGCGAAGAGGCCACCATTATCGAGCTTTCCGTGGCGCCCGATGATATGGGGCAGGTCATCGGCAAGCAGGGGCGTATCGCAAAGGCCATCCGCACTGTGGTCAAGGCGGCGTCCGCCAGGGGAGACAAAAAGTATATCGTGGAAATCGTCTAATGGAGTACTACCGCATCGCATGCATCGTGCGCCCGCACGGCGTACAGGGCAACGTAAAGCTTGAACCGCTTACGGACAATGTGAACCGCTTCCGCGGTTTACAGGAAGCGTATCTGGAAGCGGACGGCAAGCGGACCCTCGTGAAGCTCAACGGCATCGGGATCAACCCCGACGCCGTGACGCTGCATATCGAAGGGGTCGATACCCGCGAAGAGGCGGAGAAGCTTCGCGGGGCGTACCTGTGCGTGGATAAAACCCATGCCGTCAGGCTGCCGCCGGATACGTACTTTGTGGCCGATTTGATCGGCTGTACGGTGACGGATACGGCGGGTACGGCGTATGGCCGTATTACGGACGTGCTGGAAACCGGCGCAAACGACGTGTATGTGGTAGAAGGCGGGCGGAGTATGATGCTGCCGGCACTAAAAAAAGTGCTCCATACGGTGGACGTGGAACAAAAGCGCATTGTGCTCAACAGCGAGGTTGTCGGGGAGGTCGCTTTATTTGCAGATTGACGTGCTCACGCTCTTTCCGGAGATGTTTGCGGGCGTACTCAATGCAAGCATATTAAAGCGCGCCGCGGAAAGCGGCCTCATAACTGTGGGCGTCCACGACATCCGCGACTATACGGACAACAAGCACCGCAAAGCGGACGATTATCCGTTTGGCGGCGGCGCGGGCCTTGTGATGATGGCGCAGCCCATCTACGACTGCGTGGATGCGGTGCTCGGCGGCGCGAAAGCGCGGCGCATCCTGCTTTCCCCGCGCGGGAGGACGCTTACGCCGGAGTATGCGCGGGAGCTTTCAAAGGAAGACCGCCTGCTGCTGCTGTGCGGGCATTACGAGGGCGTGGATGAGCGCGTGATTGACATTATGGACGAGGAAGTCTCCATAGGCGATTATGTCCTCACTGGAGGCGAATTGCCCGCCATGGTGCTTATCGATTGCCTTTCACGCTTTATCCCGGGCGTGCTCGGATGCAGTTCATCTGCGGAAGAGGAATCCTTCTCCGGCCAAGGTTTGCTCGAATATCCGCAGTATACGCGCCCCGCGGATTTCCGCGAGAAGAAGGTGCCGGAAATCCTGCTAAACGGCCATCACGCCAACATCGCCGCGTGGCGGAAGGCGCAGGCCGTCATAAAGACGCAGGCAACACGGCCGGAGCTCTTGCGGGGCTTAACGCTTTCTAAGGCGGAAAAAGCCGCTTTGGCGGGGCTGATGGCCGAAAATCCCACGGAATATCAGGAATACTAGTTGCCATACCGCATGGTATGTGTTATACTAGCCAACGGAAAACGGGCGGTCCTCTGTTCGGAAGAAAAAACGGGCACGAACGTCTATGAAAAAGGAGAAAAGTATGTCTGACATCATTCGTGAACTCGAAAAAGAACAGCTTCGCACGGATCTGCCCAAGCTGCAGATCGGCGACACCGTCCGCGTATTCGTCAAGGTCGTGGAAGGCAACCGCGAGCGCCTGCAGAACTTTGAGGGCATCGTCATCAAAATGCAGGGCGGCGCAGTCCGCAAGAGCTTTACCGTACGCCGCGTATCCTACGGCGTAGGCGTGGAGAGGACGTTCCCGTACAACAGCCCCCGCATCGGCCGCATCGAGGTCGTCCGCCACGGTCAGGTCCGCCGCGCAAAGCTGTACTATCTGCGCGACCGCATCGGCAAGGCCGCCAAGGTGACAGAGCGCATCGAAGTTTCCAAGAAGAACGCGGACTAACGAGCAGAAAAGAAAAGAACCCGACTGCACGCCGGAACACCGGCCGGGCGGCGGGTTTTTTTATACTATTAGTATACCATAGTATACCACAGGAGGACGCATGGTCATTCAATGGTATCCCGGCCATATGGCGAAAGCGCGGCGGATGTTAATTGAAAACCTCAAGCTCATCGATGTCGTGATGGAGCTTGTGGATGCGCGCGCGCCGCTTTCCACCGGAAATCCGGATTTTGACGACCTGTTCGCGAACAAAAAGCGCCTGCTTGTGCTCAACAAAAGCGACCTTGCGGACGCGAACATGACGCGCCGCTTCATTCAGTACTATTCCGAGCGCAGCATACCCGCCGTACCGTTCGTATCCACCGGCGGAAACAAGAAGGCGGTCATATCGCTCATTGAGGGCGCAGCTTCCGAAAGCGTGGAAAAGATGCGGCAGAAGGGCATCCAAAAGACGGTACGCGTGCTCGTCGCGGGCATTCCCAACGTGGGCAAATCCACATTCATCAACCGCATCGCCGGGGAAGCGCGCGCAAAGACGGGGGACATGCCCGGCGTGACGCGCGGCAAGCAGTGGGTGAAAATCACGCCATACCTGGAGCTGATGGATACGCCGGGGCTCCTCTGGCCCAAGCTCGATAACGAGCGTTATGCGCAGCGGCTGGCGTTTTTGGGCTCCATTAAGGACGATATCATGGATACGGAGACGCTTGCCGGGCTATTGCTCATTACCCTCAGGCAGAGGTGCCCGGATGCGCTGCAGGCCCGCTACCCCAAGGTGACGGGCGATGTCGCGGAGGACGCACTGCTTCAGGCGGTCGCCCGAAGCAGAGGGTTTTTGCTGCCGGGGAACGAGGCGGACACCGAACGCGCCTCGCGCATCGTGCTGGATGAATTCCGTGCCGGGCGCATCGCGCGCGTCACGCTGGACGATCCGGACGAACCGGAGCAATCGGCAGTTGAGCCGAAAACGGGGGAGGAGCCGCATGGCGAAAATCGCTGAGGCGGAACGCCTGTTTGCGCTTACCGAAATCGAGCGCGGGTTCTGGCAGGAGCCGGATATCGTGCTTGCGGGCATGGATGAGGTGGGGCGCGGTCCGCTCGCCGGGCCGGTGGTCTCCGCCTGCGTGGTGCTGCCGCCTGTGCCGTTCATCTATTATGTGAACGATTCCAAGAAGCTGACCGAAAAGCGGCGCGAGCAGCTTGCAAAGGAGATCAGGGCGCTCTCTTCTGGCTATGCTTTCGGGTGGGTCTGGCCGGACGTGATCGATGAAATCAACATATTGCAGGCCACAAAGCGGGCGTTTCAGTTCGCGTTTGAAAACATGAATACCCCGGTGACGGACGTGCTGATCGATGCGCTCCAGGGCCTCAATATTTCCGCCCGCCAGCACCCCTATATCCACGGGGACGCGAGGAGCTATTTAATCGCGGCAGCCTCCATCGTCGCCAAGGTGGAGCGGGACGCCTACATGATCGAACAGGACGCGATCTATCCGCAATATGGGTTTAAAAGCAACAAGGGCTACGGCACGCCGGAGCATATCGACGCATTGAAAGCGTACGGCCCTTGCCCCATCCACCGCCGCAGCTTTTTAAAGAAGCTGTTCGGGGAATAATGATATGGATAAGCGCGAAAAAGGCGCATATGGCGAAGCGATTGCCCTAGAATATCTCCAGCAAAAGGGATACCTACTGGTTGCCCGCAATTATCGCATCGGGCGGGATGAAATCGACCTTGTGTTGCGGGATGGGGAACTGACCGTGTTTGTGGAGGTCAAAGCGCGTTCATCTACGAATTATGGCCTTGCCTGCGAGGCGGTGGATAAGCGCAAGCAAAGCCGTATGGTGCGCGCGGCGCTTTCGTATTTACAGGAACAGCCGGAAGAAACGGTGCGGTTCGATGTGGCGGAAGTTGACCTGAATACTGGTACCGTTCGCCATATCGAAAACGCGTTTATGGCGAATGCGCAATACTAATGTTTGGAATTCGTATAAAGTTTGCGGCCATCTTTGCGGGCCGTTTCTTTTTATGCTATGATGCAAATGGAATGAACCCCCTTGTTTATACTATTCTCGAGCTAAAATGTGGACAAATATTTGTCCACGGCTAAGGAAAATAGTATTTTCGAATTCGCTCTAAGGGAATAAATTGGAATGCGAATTCGTGTAATCTTATTTTTGGAGCGCGTATGCTGAAAAGACGTTTGATTGCACTTTGTGCTCTGGTGATTATTTTTGCGGCGACGGTCCCCGCTTTGGCGTTGGATGGGGAAAACCTGCTTTACAACAGCGATTTTTCTGCGACGTCCGCGGATCAGGATCTGCCTTCCGGCTGGTATTACGAGGCTTGGTTCCCCGAGGCCAGCGCGGCGTATCTTGAACAGGATGGCAGCGGCGGCCGCTATGTAGTGATTGAAAACCTGGAGCCGAACGACGCGCGGGTGAGCCAGCTCGTTACCGTCGAACCCGATACCTATTACCGGATTACCTGCGAGATTTTAGCGGACGGCATAGAAGGGGACGCGGGCGCGACCGTTTCGGTGACGGATACCTACGCTTCTTCCGAGCCGGTATATCTGACGGACGGCTTTAGTTCTGTGGAACTTGTGGGCAGGACAGGCCCTGAGCAGACGGAGCTTGTGCTATCCCTGCGCGTGGGCGGATATGGCGCGCTTTCTTCGGGCGTTGCGATGTTCCGTAACGTTTCCATGCAGGTAGAACCTAACCCCCCGGCGGACGCCGCTTCCTTTGAGAAGCTCGATCCCAGCGAGTATATAGGCAGTGAGTCCGAGCCCTTGCCGTACATGTTTCTGATTTGGATGGCGACGGCATTTGTGGCGTGCTTGTTTGCGCTGTTATACCGTAAAACCGTGCGCGTTCCTTCCCTGGCCGGATTTTCGGAGGACAGGCAGGGGCAGCAGGTCGTTCTTATTCTGTTTGCTGCCTTTTTGTTCCGCACCGTATTGTCCGTCATATTCATAGGCCACAGTACGGATATCGGCTGCTTTTTGGGCTGGGCGGGAAACATGGTGGAAAACGGCCCCGGCGGCTTTTATTTTAGCGGCATGTTTGCGGATTATCCTCCCGGATACATGTATGTGCTCTGGCTGGTTGGCGGAATAGGAAAGCTATTGAACCTGCCGCAGGGCGGCGCGGCCATGATACTGCTCATCAAGCTTCCCGCCATTGCAGCGGATCTGATATCTGCGTATCTTGTCTACCGCATCGCGCGAAAGCTGAACGTGCCCAACAGCCGGGCGCTGCTGCTGATGGCGGTTGTGGCCTTCAACCCGGTGTTCGCGTTCGTTTCGGGCGGCTGGGGGCAGATCGATTCGGTACTCACGCTGTGCATGCTCGGCGTGCTTTGGCTGTTTCTCTCCGGGCGTAAAATTGCCGCGGGCGCGCTCTTTGGCGCGGCGATATTGATGAAACCGCAGGCGCTGATGTTTGGCCCCTTGCTTGCCGCGGCGTATTTCCTGGAGTTCAATCGCGCCAACTGGAAAAAGCAGCTTCTTCATACTCTGCTTTCCGTGCTTGCCGCGGTAGCGGTGATATTGCTGCTGTCGCTGCCGTTTGGAGACGGGCAGGGCTTCGCGTGGCTCAAGGAAAAGTACCTGGGCACAGCCACTTCCTACCCGTATGCGAGCGTCGAGGCGTTCAACCTTTTTGCGCTCATCGGCGGGAACTGGGCAAGCATTCAAAATGTCCCCTTCCTGTTCTCATTCGAGGTCTGGGGGTATATCGGCATTGTGCTTTCCGTTGCCGTTACCGTCTGGCTTTACGCTATTGGGCGTAAAAAGAATCAGAAGGGCATCCTGCTTCTTGCGGCCTCGTTTTTAATCTGCGCGCTGTTCACAATCGGCCTTTACATGCATGAGCGCTACATATTCCCCGCGCTGCTGCTGTTGCTGCTTGCGGGCTTATATTACAACGACAGGCGGCTCTATATCGCGTTCTTAGGGTTCAGCGTCACAGTCCTGCTCAACGTGCTTGGCGCGTTTGTCATCGTGGACCATCAGGAGTTGCGGCAGGGCGCGTATGAAACGCTGACGAGAGTGGGCTCGCTTCTTAATGTACTGATGTTTGCATACCTGTGCTATGCGGCCTATGATATCGTCATACGCGGCAACATCAAAAAGACGGCGCTGCTGGACGCCGTGCATGCGAAAAAGGCGGAGGAATTCAAGGCATCCTCCACCCCGGCGCAGGACCTCCTTGCGCAGAAGCCATATGAAAGGAAGCTGCGCTTCACGAAAAAGGATCAGCTCTATTGCTGGGGGCTTACAATCGTATACGCCGCAATTGCGCTGTTCCAATTAGGGTCGCTCTTAGCGCCCGAAAGCGAATATGTCAGCACGCAGCCGGGGGAGAGCGTGACGCTTACGTTTGATGCGCCAGTCTCCATATCGAAATACTGGATATTCGGCGGCATTGCGGAAGGAACGCTGCAGCTTACAGGCGACGACGGCAGCGAAATCACATACGACCAGCGGTTCGACAACATGTTCCGCTGGCACCAGGAAGCGGCGAACATCACCACCACCGCGCTGGAACTCAAAAACTACACCGGGGAGCTAGCCATCCGCGAGCTCGCATTCTTTGACGCAAACGGAAACCGCCTTGTTCCCAAAGCGGCGGACGCGAACGCCGCGCTCTTAATTGACGAACAGGATACCGTACCGGACCATCCCTCAAGCTTCAACGGCATGTATTTCGATGAACTGTATCATGCGCGCACGGGCTATGAGCATTTTATGGGCCTGGAGCCGTATGAAAACACGCATCCGCCGCTCGGCAAGGTGTTTATCATGCTGGGCATTGCGGTTTTCGGCATGAATCCGTTCGGCTGGCGTATCGTAGGTACGCTCTTTGGCATCGGCATGGTGCCCATATTTTACATGTTTGGCAGGCGGCTCTTCAAAAATCCGGAATACGCGCTGCTGGGCGCTACTTTATTTGCGTTTGACTTCATGCATTTCACGCAGACGCGCATCGCCACCATAGACGTTTACGCCGTGTTCTTCATACTGCTCATGTACTACTACATGTACCAGTATTATTGCATGAGCTTCTATACGGACGGCCTGAAGGCAACGCTGAAACCTCTGGGGCTTGCGGGCGTATTCTTCGCCTTAGGTGCGGCCTCCAAATGGATCTGCATTTATGCGGGCGGCGGCCTCGCCGTAATCTTGATGCTTTCCCTTATCAAGCGCTATCGGGAACACCGCGCGGCGATAAACTCCGGCGATGCGGCGCTCAGGGAAAAGACGAAGGATTTCTGGAAGAATATGATCAGGACCCTGCTGTTCTGCTGCGTATTCTTCATCGTCATTCCTTTGACCGTCTATGTGCTTTCCTACCTGCCCTACATGCTCAGCGTGGGGGAACATACCTTGGGGGATGTATGGAACTACCAGAAGTACATGTGGAACTACCACAGCACGCTTGAGGCGACGCATCCGTACCAATCCACCTGGTGGGAGTGGCCGTTTACATTCCGGCCCATGTGGTATTTCCAGGGCACAGGCCTCCCGGAAGGGCAGTTTGCCACCCTCACCGCTTCGGGAAATCCCGCAGTGTGGTGGGTGTGTACGGTTGCGACGGTCGCGCTGATCGCCAGCCGCGCCATGCGCAGAACAAAAAGCAACCCCGGCATCACCGTCCTGTTTGTGGGGGCCGCGGCGAACTTCCTGCCATGGGTGCTGGTGACGCGTTGTACATTTATTTACCACTTTTTCGCGACCGTTCCGTTTATCGTGTTCTGCGGCGTGTTCCTGCTGCAGGGCTGGGAGCGGAAGAACCCAAACATCAAATGGGTGAAGTGGGCGTGGATGGCTGCGGCGGTGGTACTCTTCCTGCTGCTGTATCCCGGGCTTTCGGGCTTTGAAATTCCCGTCGGTTATGCGCAATTCCTCAAATACGTACCCGGCGGCAACCTGATGTATGGAGCGTAATATGAAACGGTATTGGGAGCCATTGAAGCAGTTCCTGAAATTCAACGTGGTGGGCATTCTGAACACCGTCATCGATCTGTTGGTGTTCGCTCTTTTTAACAGCGTATTTGGCTTTGGGGACGCGCTGTCCAAGACCATTTCCTATTCCTGCGGCGTATTGAACAGCTACCTCTGGAACAGCAGGTGGACGTTCAAACAGGAGCAAAAGCGCACCAGAAAAGAATTTTTGCTGTTTGTTCTCGTCAACCTCGTTTCCTACGGCGCGTCGCTTGGCATTCTGTATGCGTGCAGGGCCTGGTTCGGCATTGAAAACGGTACGATGCGAAACCTCATTGCGACGCCGGTTGCCGTGCTCATCAATTTTATTGGCAACAAGCTGTTTGTGTTCCGGAAGGGACAAAAGGCGCAATAAATCTGGCTTTCTGACTTTCCAAAAATCAAAAGGTCAGTCAGTACCTGTGTATGATGAAAATCGCTGTGCCGGGCGGGGATAACCTTCTCAGTTTGTGGTGCGATGCCGAGTGTGACAGCAGGGGAAAAGATGAAAAAGCATGTTTTTGTTGCAGTATTTATTGTCGGATTGCTGCTGTTTGGCATGTCATCTACTTTCGCCATCACTGAAAAAACTGTGATAGAAGGTTTTCCCCGCACCCTGGTCGTTTCCGATGTTATAAAAGATTTTTCAAGAGAAGAGTTGCTTAAAATGGATATGCAGGAAAAAGTAACTCGGGCCTATAACGAAATCATCAATTCATTTGAACAGACGGATACAAATATCATTTTCCCTGATGAATACGGCGGCGCGTATAACAACGGCAATGGCCGGCTTGTTGTTAAACTAACTGATTTAAGCCGTTCAATTGTATCTCGCTACGCGAAAGCTGTGAGCAATCCGGGCATTCTGATTTTTAACAAAGCAGAGTACTCAAAAAATGATCTCGAATCCCTGTGTAAAGAGGTAATACGGTGGTTTCAGGCAGAAGAAATTGATTGGAACCAATGTTATGCCTGCGATGAAACCATCAGGGCTGTGATCATTGTTCCTGGAACGGGGTATACCAAAGCCCAAGCATTTATACAAAGTAAAATTGCCTTGCAGAAAGGTACGCAATTGCCCGTTACTGTTCAGGCTTCCGAGAAAGAAAAACCCACCGCCGCCCTTCAAGGCGGGTCCAGCTTGCGAAAATCCGGCTCATCGGTATCCACTCTGGCGTTTTGCGGCACATACGATGGATCGCCTGCGATCATAACGTGCGGGCACGGCGGCTTAAGCGAAGGAACCAAGGTATACGTAAACAGTTCGGTTACAAGCAATATGATTGGAACAATAACAGTTCAACAGTACAAATATAATGAGAGCGGCGATTTTTCCATAACAAAGATAACTGGAAACCAGAGGTTAACAAATCTGGTACAATACAGTAGTGGCACCACATATGCCGTAAAGGGATATTTTAACTTGCCCGCTAAAAACGATATTGTGTATAATTTTGGGAAGAACGGGCATCGGAACAAATGCCAAGTAATCAATACAAACACGATATTGAATCATGGGTCAGAAAAGGGGCTGTTTTACGTTTTAGGAATGGTTCATACGACAATTTTGGAAAGTGAAGCTTCGGGGGTATTAAATGGGGATAGCGGCAGCCCCGTTTACAGCCTTTCCAGCAATCAGGCAACAGCCCTTGGAATGCTGTCTTCCGGCGGATCCAGCACTATGACTTTTTCGCCATTGAAATGGGTACGCGGATTCGCGGTAAAGACCAGCTAGTAGGGGATTATCATTTTGAATAAGTCTGGCATTATGATATCAAACCTTAGGGGGTGTGGGGGACCGCAATCCCCCGCAGTTTAATCAAACCTGACGACATGCGCGTCAGATTTGTGGAAAAAATGCGTGAGAACGCACTTTTAACCCAAAGAAAACCCGCTGATAAAGTCCACAGGACTTTATCAGCGGCATGAGAAATAGGGGGTAACTGCTTGCTTTCCAGCATTCAAAGCTATGGGCTCAACGGCATCTCCGGGTTTTCCGTGCAGGTTCAGGTGGATATCGCAAACGGTCTGCCCGCCTTTGAAACGGTCGGTCTGCCGGACGCCGCCGTGCGCGAATCCCGCGAGCGGGTGCGCGCCGCCATCAAGAACAGCGGCTTCGCGTTTCCGGTCAACCGCATCACCGTTAACCTCGCCCCGGCAGACTTGAAAAAAGAAGGCTCGGTCTACGACCTGCCCATTGCGGTAGGCCTGCTGGAAGCGGCCGGGCAGATCCCGCCGGAAAAGACGAAGGACCTGTTGTTTTTAGGCGAGCTTGGGCTCGACGGCGCCGTTCGCGCCATAGACGGCGTGCTGCCCATGGTGATAGACGCGTTCGCCCACGGCGCAAAGAGCATCGTGCTGCCGGAGGGGAACGCGGAAGAGGCCGCTTATATTACAGGTGCGGAAGTCCTGCCGGTTAAGACCCTGCGGCAGGCGGTGGAGTTCTTAAGGGGCGACGCGCCGTTTGCCGTATATCCCGAAAAAGTCTGGGACGCCATGAATGTCGTCCACTCGGCCGACTTCTCTGAAATCAAGGGACAGCAGAGCGCCAAGCGTGCGGCGGAGATCGCTGTGGCGGGCGGGCATAATCTTTTGTTGATCGGCACGCCAGGCTCCGGCAAGACCATGCTGGCGCGCAGCATCCCTTCCATATTGCCCGATCTTACGTTTGAAGAAGCATTGGAAATCACAAAAATACATTCCGTGGTGGGTAATACGCGCGAATGCGGCGGCATCATCAAGGAACGCCCGTTTCGCTCTCCGCACCACGGCGCTTCCGCCGCAGCCTTGATCGGCGGCGGACAGCGCGCGCTGCCGGGGGAAATCAGCCTGGCGCATTACGGCGTGCTGTTTCTGGACGAGCTGCCGGAATTCAGAAAGGATGTACTGGAGGCGCTGCGCCAGCCGCTGGAGGACGGCGTCGTCACCATCACGCGGGCGACCGCCAATGCTACATATCCTGCGGATTTCATGCTGGTCGCCGCCATGAACCCCTGCCCGTGCGGCAACTACGGCTCCCGCATTTCGCCTTGCCGCTGCACGCCGTTCGAGATCCAGCGCTATCAGGGCAAAATTTCCGGGCCTTTACTCGATCGAATAGACATTAACGTGGAAATGTCCGAGGTAGGCTATTCCGATATCGCAAGCAAGTCATCCGGCGAGCCTTCCGCCGCCATCCGCGCGCGCGTCAACAAGGCAAGAAATATCCAGCGCGAACGCTACCAAAAAGAAGGCATATTCTTCAACGCCCAGCTTCCTAACCGGCTCCTTAAAACCTACTGCGTGCTTGACACAAATTCGGAGGCGTTACTCAAGCAGGCGTTTTCTTCCCTGCGCCTGAGTGCCCGCGCCTACAACCGTATCCTAAAGGTTGGGCGCACAATTGCCGATATTGAGGGGGAGGAACATATTTTGAGCACGCACATCGCGGAAGCGATCCAATACCGCAGCCTGGATTCCCACAATTTCGGAGGTTAAAATGAAGACCTATACGCGTGAGGAAGAGCTTTGCTTGTGGCTGCACCATGCAACAGGGGCGCATGCGCTGCTGTTTTCGCAGCTGATGGCGCGTTACCGCACGCCGAGCGTGGTGTATGAGCTTGCGCAAAAGGGGACTGTATCCGCATTTACGCAGTGGGGGCAGGCGTTTGCGGGGAAGCTCTGCGCGCTGGCAAAGGAAGAAGAGGTAGAACGGTACATCCTGTGGGTAAAGGAAAATAAAGCGGAGATTGTGTCGTTATTTTCAGAGGAATACCCGGCGCTGTTAAAGGAAATCCGCCATCCGCCCGCCATACTATATGTACGGGGCAGGCTGCCCGAAGAAATCCCGCTTCCCATCGCGATGGTCGGCATGCGCAAGCACACCGCCTACGGCGAGGCGGTGGCGCTGCATTTTGGGCAGGAACTCGCAAAACACGGCGCGACTGTGGTTTCCGGCATGGCGGCAGGCATCGACGGCGCGGCGCATGTGGGAGCGCTGCGGTGCGAGGGTGCGGAACTCCCAACGCTTGCGGTACTGGGCAGCGGCATCGACGTCATATACCCAAGTTCCAACGCGCGGCTTTATTATGAAATCATAGAGCGCGGCGCGGTCGTGTCCGAGTTTCTGCCCGGAACGAAGCCGAACCGGGAAAACTTCCCTATCCGCAACCGTGTCATCAGCGGCTTAAGCCGCGGCGTCGTAGTGGTGGAGGCGGCAAGCCGGAGCGGAACGACAATCACCGCCAACCATGCGCTGGACCAGAACCGGGACCTGTTCGCGGTACCCGGCCGCATTACGGATGAAAGCAGCGTAGGGCCGAACGGGCTCATTCAGCGGGGGGAAGCGAAGCCCGTATTCTGCGCCATGGATATCCTGTGCGAATACGGCATTACGGATGAGGCGCCTAAAGCGGTGGAAGCGCCCGACATTTCCGGCCTGACGCAGACGCAGCTGCAGGTGGTGGACTTGCTTCGCAAAGGTGAAAAGAGCGCCGACGAAATATGTGAACTCTTGTCGATGTCCGTCTCAGAGGTAAATTCAAACTTGACATCATTACAGTTTTCGGGAATAATTAAGCAGTTACCGGGCAGAGTATTCGGTCTTTAGGCAATTTTGCCCGAAACGGAGGATAAGGAATGGCAGATACCCTGGTTATCGTAGAGTCGCCCGCAAAGGCAAAAACGATAGAGAAATTTTTAGGAAAGAATTTTAAGGTGCTCGCTTCCAACGGCCATGTGCGGGATCTTCCCAAGAGCCAGCTTGGCGTGGATGTGGAGCATCGCTTTACCCCCAAATACATCACGCTGCGCGGCAGGGGGGAGGTATTGGACCGCATCCGCCGGGAAGCAAAGAGCGCAAAAAAGGTCTACCTCGCAACCGACCCTGACCGTGAGGGCGAGGCGATTTCCTGGCATTTAGCGCAGATATTGAAGCTGGACGAAACGTCCAAATGCCGTATCGTGTTCAACGAAATCACATCCACCGCCGTGAAGAATTCCTTAAAGAATGCGCGCTCGGTGGATCTTCGTTTGGTGGACGCGCAGCAGGCGCGCCGTATCCTGGACCGGTTTGTGGGTTATAAAATCAGCCCCATACTCTGGGCCAAGGTAAGGAAGGGTCTTTCCGCGGGGCGCGTGCAGTCCGTCGCCACCCGCATTATATGCGACCGCGAGCAGGAGGTACTGGATTTTACCCCCGAGGAATACTGGACCATCGAGGTACAGCTTTCCGAAAAGCGCGGCAAGAAAGTTTTCGAGGCCAAATTCTACGGCTTTGACGGCAAGAAAGCGGATATCCCGAATAAGGAAGCCGCGGACGAAATATTAAAGCGCATCGACAAAGCCGAGTTTAAGGCCACGGACGTAAAGATCGGCCAAAAGACGCGGCATGCGGCGCCGCCCTTTACCACCAGCAGCCTGCAGCAGGAAGCCTCAAGAAAGCTTGGCTTTACCACCAAGCGTACCATGCTTGTGGCGCAGCAGCTGTATGAAGGCGTGGAGCTGCAGGGGAAGGGCGCGACCGGCCTTGTGACCTACATCCGTACGGATTCCGTACGCGTTGCCCAGGAAGCGCAGGTGCAGGCCAAGGAGCATATCCTTTCTTTCTACGGCGCACAGTATGCGCCGGAAAAACCCAATATCTACAAGGGCCGGGCGGGCGCGCAGGACGCGCATGAAGCCATACGCCCCACGGATTTGGCGAATACGCCAGCAATGGTAAAAGCGTCGCTTTCCAACGATCAGTATAAGCTCTACAAGCTCATATACGAACGCTTCCTGGCCAGCCAGATGGCCGAGGCGCGCTTTGAAACGAACACCGTCACCATCGACGCGAACGGATGCACGTTCCGCGCGGTGGGCGTGCGCACGCTGTTCGACGGCTTCACAATCATCTACACCGAAAGCCGGGACGACGCGCAGGAAAAGGAAGTCACGCTGCCGCAGATCGATACGGGCGATGCCTTCTTATTAAAGAAAGTGGACAGCGAGCAGCGCTTCACCCAGCCGCCGCCGCGTTTTACGGAAGCGTCCTTGGTACGCGCTCTGGAAGAAAAGGGTATCGGCCGCCCCAGCACGTATTCGCCCACCATTTCCACCATCATTGAGCGCGGGTATGTCATGCGGGAAAAGAAGCTGTTGATTCCCACCGAGCTTGGCTTTGTGGTAACGCAGCTGATGAAGGAGAATTTCCAGGATATCGTGGATGTCGCCTTCACGGCGGATATGGAAGAAAAGCTCGACCATGTGGAGGAAGGCTCTGCCCAGGGCGAGGACGTCCTGCGCGAGTTCTATACACCCTTCATACAGACTGTAGAAAAGGCGTCCTCAAGCATTGAAAAGGTCGTTATACCCGACGAGGTCTCGGACATTCCCTGCGAGAAATGCGGTTCCATGATGGTGTATAAAATGGGGCGCTTCGGTAAATTCCTGGCCTGCCCCAATTTCCCGGAATGCCGTAACACCAAGCCCATCTTGGAAAAAATCGATATTCCGTGCCCGCAGTGCGGCGGCGCGCTCATCAAGCGCAAAACAAAGCGCGGCAAAGCGTTCTACGGCTGCGAAAAATACCCAGAGTGCAGCTTTGTTTCCTGGGATAAGCCGGTAGCGGAGCAATGCCCCAAGTGCAAGTCCATGATGGTGCAAAAGGCAAGCCCCAAGGGCAGCTATGTCGTATGTACCAACAAGGATTGCGGCCATATCCTGCGCAACAAAAAGGATAAAGACGATGCCGAGTGAGCATGGCGCCGCGGTAATCGGCGCGGGGCTTGCGGGGTGCGAGGCGGCGTATCAGCTTGCCGAGCAGGGAATCTTTGTCCATCTTTATGAAATGAAGCCCGTCAGCCGTTCGCCCGCGCATGCGAGCGACACGTTCGCGGAGCTTGTCTGCTCCAATTCGCTCCGGTCGGACCGGCTGCAAAACGCCGTCGGCCTGTTAAAGGAAGAATTAAGACGCTTCAATTCTCTGATACTTCGCGCCGCGGACGCCACGCGCGTGCCTGCGGGCGGCGCGCTTGCGGTAGACAGGGTAGGGTTCTCAGACTATATCACAAACGTCATCCGAACGCATCCCAACATTACAGTTATTACTGGCGAGGTGACCTCCCTGCCGGAGCCGCCCGCCATCATCGCGACCGGCCCGCTCACCGCAGGGCTTTTGTTTTCTGCCATCGAGGAGAGTTTGGGTGCAAGCCTGCATTTTTATGACGCGGCGGCGCCCGTACTGCTCGCCGACACACTCGATTATAATACCGTATTCCGCGCTTCCCGCTATGAACGGGGAGATGATTACTTGAACTGCCCCATGACCCGAGAGGAATATTACGTCTTTTATCGCGCACTTATCTCCGCGGAAACGGTAGAACTGCATGCGTTTGAAACGCCGCGCGTGTTTGAAGGCTGCATGCCGGTGGAGGTTATGGCAAAGCGCGGAGAAAAGACGCTTGCGTTCGGGCCTTTAAAGCCGGTAGGTCTCATTGATCCCCATGGAGATGGAAAGAAGCCCTACGCCGTGGTGCAGCTCCGGCAGGATGACGCGGCGGGCACACTCTATAACATGGTGGGGTTCCAGACCAATCTCACGTTTTCCGAGCAGCGGCGCGTGTTCCGCATGATTCCGGGCTTGCAGAATGCGGAGTTCGCGCGCTACGGCGTGATGCACCGCAATACGTTCCTTCGCTCTCCGGGCCTGCTCGGGTGGGACTACCAGGTGAAAGACCGTCCCGGCCTGTATTTCGCGGGCCAAATCACAGGGGTGGAAGGGTATGTGGAGTCCGCTTCGAGCGGGCTTGCCGCAGCCGTCAATCTCGCGAACAGGCTGCATGGGCTCGAACCGCTTGATTTTACAAGGGAAACGGCCATCGGCGCGCTTGCACATTATGTAAGCGAATACGCGGGCGGGGATTTCCAACCCATGAACGTCACCTACGGCATTATGGAGCCGGTCCCTGACGCGCCGCGGAATAAAGCCGAGCGGTATGAAAAAATGGCGGAACGCGCCCTTGGAATCGTGGATAACTTGAAAAAGAAATGTTAAGGTTTCAGGCCTTTTTGTTACGCGCATTTTAAATATGATATGATAAAATCACCGAAGTATGGATGGTATAGTACGGCATATGGCGCCGTATGGTATCATCAGGGCATATTATGTGTAAAATTGAAGCGTCAGGTCGAAAGGATCAAAACATGGAACTTGAAGGTACAACGATACTTGCCGTCCGGCGAGACGGCGTTTGCGCGATTGCGGGGGACGGACAGGTCACCCTGGAAAAATCCGTCGTCATGAAAAGCACCGCCAAAAAGGTGCGCAGGCTCTACCACGGAAAAGTCGTGGTCGGTTTTGCCGGCTCGGTGGCGGATGCGTTCTCGCTCTGCGAGCGATTTGAAGCGAAGCTGGAGCAGTACGGCGGCGGGCTTACCCGCGCGGCGGTCTCCCTAGCGCAGGAATGGCGCAGCGATAAGGCGTTGCGGCAGTTGCAGGCGCTTTTGCTTGTAGCGGATAAGGATGAGCTGCTCGTCATATCCGGCACCGGCGAGGTGATCGACCCGGACGACGGCATTGCCGCGATCGGCTCTGGCGGCATGTACGCGCTTGCCGCCGCCAAGGCGCTCAAAGAAAATACGGAACTTCCCGCGCGTGAGATCGCGGAACGCGCGCTCAAGATCGCGGGCGACATCTGCGTATATACCAACGGCAACATCACGGTGGAGGAGGTATAACGCAATGCTGACGCCCAAACAGATTGTAGATGCTTTGGATAAGTACATCATAGGCCAGAACAAGGCAAAGCGGGCGGTGGCCATCGCGTTGCGCAACCGCTACCGCAGAAGCCTGTTATCTCCCGAGCTGCGGGAAGAAATTACGCCGAAAAACATCATCATGATGGGTCCCACGGGCGTGGGTAAGACGGAGATCGCAAGACGGTTGGCGAAGTTAGTGGAAGCGCCTTTTGTCAAGGTGGAGGCCACCAAGTTTACGGAAGTCGGCTACGTGGGCCGGGACGTAGACTCCATGGTGCGCGATCTTGTGGAGGCTTCCATCCGCCTGTGCAAAGCAAAGCGCATGGAGGCAGTCCGCATGATGGCGGAAGCTGCGGCCGAGTTGCGCCTTGTTGACCTTCTTGTGCCGCTGCGCAAAAGCGAAGCGCAGCCCCCGCAGAGCCCGCTGCAATTGCTGTTGGGCGCGGGCCAGCCCCAGGAACCGCAGATGACGGAAGAGGAGAAGCGCACGCACTTTACCCGCCGGGAAACGGTGCTTGCGCAGCTTCGCGCAGGGCGGCTGGAAGACGAGATCGTGGAAGTCGAGGTGGAGGAACGCAACCCCGGCAGCGACGCCATGATCGCCATGGGCATCGACCTGAACCTCAACGATATGATCGGCGGCATATTGCCCTCTAAGAAAAAGCACCGCAAGGTGCCCGTAAAGGAAGCGCGGCGGATTTTAGTGCAGGAAGAGTCCGACAAGCTCATCGATATGGACGAAGTCATACGCGAGGCCGTGGAAAAGGCCGAACAGGACGGAATTATATTTATCGACGAAATCGATAAAATTGCGGGCGCGCGCGCCGCATCCTCCGGAGGACCTGACGTCTCGCGCGAGGGCGTGCAGCGGGATATACTCCCCATTGTGGAAGGCTCCACCGTCAACACGAAGTACGGCCCGGTCAAGACCGATTACATGCTCTTTATCGCCGCGGGCGCGTTCCATGTGGCCAAGGTTTCGGACCTTATTCCGGAACTCCAGGGGCGTTTCCCCATCCGCGTGGAGCTGAGCGCGCTTACGCAGGAGGATTATAAGCGCATCCTGACGCAGCCGGAAAACGCCATTACCAAGCAGTATGCGGCGCTGCTCGCGACCGATCACCTGATGCTCAACTTCACGGACGAAGCGCTGGATGCCGTGGCGAAGTACGCCTATCTCGCGAACGAAAATACGGAGAACATCGGCGCGCGGCGGCTGCATACCATTATGGAGCTTCTTTTGGAGGATATCTCCTTCCGGGCGGGCGGGGAATACCCCGACCTTGAACTGACCATAGACGGCCCCTATGTGAAGGAACGCATGGCGGATAACTACGTCAGCGAAGACCTCCGGAAATATATATTATAAGTACAAAGCCTAACCCGCCGGCAAAGTTCTGTGGATTTTGCCGGCGGCCAATACGCAAAGGAGAAATGATGAGGACGCGATGGATTTTAGCGGCGCTTGTTTGCCTGCAGCTGTTTTTGATTGGCTGTTCGGCAAGCGTGGAAAGCGCCGCCCCGATCCAGAATACCGAAGACAGCGCAGTGGACGTGCTGGAGATACCCTCCGCAACCGTTTCCCCTTTTGAAGCGGAGCAAGTTGCCGCGCATCCCACCCCGACGGCGACTCCCGCATCGGTTCCGTCTCCCACTCCGAGCGCCAGCCCCGCACCCTCCGCCACGCCTACGCCGGAACCCACGCAAAAGCCCACCCCGGAACCTGCGCCCGAATACGACCTTGAGAACATCAAGGACACGGAAGGGTACATCAAGGGGCATGACGTAAACGTACGTAAAGGCCCCGGCACCGAGTACGATAAAAAGGGAGAAATTGTCTACCACGCCATCGTCACCATTACCGCGAAGACCGATGAATGGTATCAGATTGAAACGGACGATATCGAAGGATTTATCCTCAAAGAATTTGTAGGCGTGGGCGCTATCTCGACGCCGACTCCTACGCCCAAGCCTACGCCGAAGCCCACCCCCAAACCAACCCCGGAGCCGGAGGAGGAAGTGGAAGAGGAGGACGAGCCGGAAGCCACGCCCGAACCGGAAATTGAAGAAGGCGGGGAAGGCGACTATACGGAAGACGAAATCTATCTTGTTGCGAAACTGATCTACGCGGAAGGGAAAAACCAGTCGGAAGAAAGTTTCCTCGCGATGGCAAGCGTTCTCTATAACCGCTGCAACTCCAGCAGGTTCGGCGGTTCCGTGGAACGAGAGGTTTACCGGAGCGGGCAGTTTTCCGTTGTAAATTACAGCAGCTTTGAGAGCCTCGTGCCCAGCAGCGCGGCATTTGCCGCGGCGGAAGAGGTATTCAACGGCGGCAACCGCACGATCCCTGCGGGCGTCATGTATTTCCGGTCCGCTTCGTCGGGGCAGAATTGGTCCTCCCGCGAGTTCTATAAAACGATCGGCGGAAACAATTATTACTATTAAGGCCGCAAAAGTCCCGCAGACTTTTATCAGCGGGCTTTGATGTGGAATTGACTGTATTATGATGTCGAAAATCCCCGAGACCCCTTGCATTTATCAGGGGGCTTTGCTATAATGCACAAGGTATGACACACCCTTGCCGATTTGCGGGCTCCTTCCCTTAATGGGTCGCCCGCGGAAAAGACGCAGGGGGAGGAGATTAAAGGAGGTTTATTTATGTCCGTCATTTCCATGAAGCAACTGTTGGAGGCCGGTGTACATTTCGGCCACCAGACCCGCCGTTGGAACCCTAAGATGAAGGAATACATCTTCACCGAACGCAACGGCATCTACATCATCGATCTTCAGAAGACCGTCAAGAAAATCGAAGAAGCCTACTATTTCGTGCGCGATCTCGCCATGAACGGCGAAAGCGTTCTGTTTGTGGGCACCAAAAAGCAGGCGCAGGAATCCATTGAACAGGAAGCCGCCCGCTGCGGCATGTACTTTGTGAACCAGCGTTGGCTGGGCGGAATGCTGACCAACTTCAAGACCATTCAGGGCCGTATCGGCAAGCTGCGCAAGATCGAGCAGATGGAAACCACCGGCCAGTTCGAACTGCTGCCCAAGAAGGAAGTCATCAAGCTTCTTGCCGAGAAGGAAAAGCTTGAAAAGAACCTCGGCGGTATTAAGGACATGAAGAAGCTTCCCGGCGCACTGTTTGTGGTGGACCCCCGAAAGGAACACATCGCCGTGATGGAAGCGCGTACGTTGGGTATCCCCATCGTCGCCATCGTGGATACCAACTGCGACCCGGATGAAGCGGATTATGTCATCCCTGGCAACGACGATGCCATCCGCGCCGTCAAGCTCATCGCCTCCAAGATCGCGGACGCGGTACTCGAAGGCCACCAGGGCGAGCAGATGGAAGACGAAAAGGTCGCCGAAGCAGAATAAGCCTGTTGATGGGGAGGCCGGAACAGGCTTCCCCATTTTTGATGAACAAACAACGACATGGGAGGAAAAGATACATGTTTACCGCAAAAGATGTAATGACCCTGCGCGAACTGACCGGCGCCGGCATGATGGACTGCAAGAAGGCGCTTACCGAGTGCGACGGCGATATGGAAAAAGCCAAGGATTTCCTGCGTGAAAAGGGCCTGGCGGCTGCCGCCAAGAAGGCCGGACGCATTGCCGCGGAAGGCATCGTGGACAGCTACATCCACCTGGGCGGCAAAATCGGCGTGCTCGTGGAAGTGAACTGCGAGACGGACTTCGTAGCGAAGACCGATGCGTTCAAGCTTTTTGTGCACAATGTAGCCATGCAGATTGCGGCCGCAAAGCCCACTTATATCAGCAAGGACGAAGTGCCGCAGGACGAGATCGAGAAGGAAAAGGAAATCCTTCGCGCCCAGGCCAAGAACGAGCCCAAGCCTAAGCCGGACGCCATCATCGAGAAGATGGTCGAGGGCCGTATCGAAAAGTATTACAAAGAGGTCTGCCTGCTTGAGCAGCCCTATGTGAAGGATCAGGATATGACCGTTGGCCAGATGCTCAGCGAGGCGACCGCAAAAATCGGCGAAAAGATCAGCGTCCGCCGCTTTGTCCGCTATGAGATGGGTGAAGGCCTCCAGAAGCGCCAGGACAACTTCGCGGAAGAAGTCATGGGCATGGGTCAGGCCAATAAATAACTGTAAAAATGGGAACGCTTTTTGGCGTTCCTTTTTTTCATACTTCTATATTTTGGATGCAGGGTTTGAACAAGGATGGAAAGAGGGTGCATCATGTACCAGCGTGTGGTTTTAAAATTAAGCGGGGAAGCGATGAGCTGCGGTTCCGAAACGCTGAGCTTTGACGTCATGGAAGAAACCGCGAAGCAATTGGCGGAAGTACACTCATTGGGCGTGCAGCTTGGCGTGGTGTTTGGCGGCGGCAACATCTGGCGCGGGCGCAGCTCCGGCGAAATGGACCGCAACCGGGCGGATCATATGGGCATGCTTGCGACGGCCATCAACGCAATCGCCATGCAGGACCTGCTGCTAAAGCTTAATGTTCCCTGCACGGTGCTTTCTGCTGTGGAAATGCCCCGCTTCTGTGAAACCTATACGGCGCGCCTTGCCCAGGAGCTTTTACAAAAGGGCCATGTACTGTTGTTTGCCTGCGGCACGGGGCACCCGTACTTCAGCACGGATACCGCGGCGGCGTTGCGCGCGGCGGAAATCGGCGCCGAGGCGCTGCTGTTGGCGAAGAACGTCGATGCGGTTTACTCCGCCGACCCCAAAGTAGATCAAAACGCCGTGCGCTATACAAGGCTTACGTACCGGCAGGTGATCGAGAACAACCTGCAGGCGACGGATTTGACCGCGGTGACGCTGTGCAAGGAACAAAACATCCCCATACTCGCATTCGGCATGAAGGAAGAAAACAGCATACTCCGCGCTGTACGCGGGGAGGAGATCGGAACCTTGATCAGCCGGCAATAATGGCATATTTTATCCGGGCTTTTGTCAGGGCTAACGCGGCGGCAGATAAATCAGGCTTGTTTCGCCGGGGATTTTCCAGTAAAATAGGAGCGTGCCGGGTGTGACGCCGGGCGCTTACGGATGCAAAGGAGGAATACATATGGCCAACGAAGTAATCGATAACGCAAAAGAGCGTATGGGAAAGACCATTTCCGTCCTCAAGCATGAACTTTCCAGCCTGCGCGCCGGGCGGGCGAACGCACAGGTTTTGGACCGTGTGCTGGTGGATTATTACGGCACGCCTACTCCGATCAACCAGCTGGGCAACATCGCTTCGCCTGAACCCAGGCTCTTGACCATATCCGTTTGGGATACCAAGGCGATCGGTGCGGTGGAAAAGGCCATTCAGAAATCCGATATCGGCATCAACCCGTCTAACGACGGCAAATTGATCCGCCTGGTGTTCCCGGAACTCACCGAAGAACGCCGCAAGGAGCTTGTGAAGGTCGTGCGTAAAAAGGGCGAGGACGCGAAGGTCGCCGTCCGCGCCATTCGCCGCGATGCGAACGAACATGTCAAAAAGCTCAGGAAAGACAACGAAATCACCGAGGATGATCAGAAGGATCTCGAGGAAAAGACACAGAAAATGACGGACGATATCATAAAAGATATTGAACGCATCATAGCGGATAAGGAAAAGGAGATACTTGAGGTTTGATCAGCGTCCTTGGCCTGGAACTCGCAGCCGCCGTTGCCCTGCTTGAAAAAGAGGGGTACGCGGTCGTTACCATGGAGGTATCCAGCAAGAAGGGCGTTCCCGGGAACGAGCGCCGTGTTGTACGGGAGCGAGCGCTTCCCGAAGAGCCGGAGCAGCCCAAACGCATATGCCTGACATACGCCGTTTTTCAAACGGAAGTCAGCCAATCATAGTTTCGTCATATGCAAAGCGTCAAAACCGCTTTGCATTTGTTTCAGATGGAAGGAGCCGCAATGGCATACACCGCTTTGGAGCTTCAGGCATTGGGGCTTAATGAGAACCTGCCCGCGCATGTCGCCATCATCATGGACGGAAACGGCAGGTGGGCGAAGCAGCGCGGTTTGCCGCGCGTTGCGGGGCACCGCGCGGGTATGGACCGGCTGAGGGGCATCATCACCGCATCTTCCGATCTGGGCATTACCGCCCTTTCGCTCTATGCGTTCTCCACGGAGAACTGGAAGCGCCCGGCCGAGGAAATCGGCGCGCTTTGCTCCCTTTTGGTGGAGTACTTCAAAAAAGAGATCGGCGCCCTCCATAAAAACCGCGTCTGCATCCGTGCTTTGGGCGAGCTTGCGCCTTTCCCGGAAGCGGTACGGAGAGCGGTGACGGAGGCCATGCATAAAACGAGGGACAATACCGGCCTCAAGCTCAATATCGCGCTCAATTATGGCGCGCAGGACGAATTGCTGCGCGCCTGTAAAAGCCTTGCGCGCGCCGCGGAGAGCGGCAAAGCCACGGCTGACGAAATAGACGCCAGTCTGCTTGAGAACGCGCTCGACACCCACGGACTCCCCCCGGTGGATCTTTTGATCCGGACCGGCGGGGACCAGCGGCTTTCCAATTTCCTGCTGTACCAGGCCGCGTATGCGGAGCTGATGTTTGTAGCGGAATATTTTCCGGATTTTTCGGATGAACGGTATTTGCAGGCACTTCGGGAATTCTCACACAGGGCGCGCCGGTTCGGCGGGCTGTAAGTAAGGAGGGTGCGCATGGTAAAACGCGTGGTCGTCGGCCTTTTGCTTTGCCTTTTCGTGCTCGCAATGCTGTATTTGGGCAACACTGTGGAGGCGATTGTCTTTACATTGGGCGCGATATTGGCGGTGCATGAGCTGGAGCAAGCCATCAAAAAGAACGGCTTTGCGCCGTTCACGGCTCCCGCCTACGTTTTTGCCGCGCTTTACGCGTTCTTTGCCTACCAGCTTACGCTTTTGAGTCTTGTTATGCTTTGGATGGCCTGTGTGCTGGCGGTTGTATCCGAGCGTATCCTGAACCGGAAAAGAAAAACCGAGGAAACATTCCTTTCGCTTGGCGCCTTCGTGTATCCATTGCCGCTGTTTGCGGTATTGTTTCTGCTGGCGATCTCATTTGGCAGCGAACGCGGCATTTCAGCACTTCTGCTTGCGTTTGCCTGCCCTCTCACGGGGGATTCGTTCGCATTCTTTATCGGCACGTTCTTTGGCAAGCGCAAGCTTTGCCCCGAAATCAGCCCCAAAAAGACGGTGGAGGGCAGCGTCGCTTCCGTATTTGGCAGCGTTGCCGGGGCGGTGGCCATATACTTTTTGCAGCCGCTTTGGGGTGTTTCTCTGCCGTTGTGGCCCATGCTGCTTTTAGGCCTTGCCTGCGGGTTCCTGGGCCAGGTGGGCGACCTGTTTGCCTCTGTTATCAAACGCTGGGCCAATATCAAGGATTTTGGTTCCATTTTCCCCGGGCATGGCGGCATGATGGACCGCGTGGACAGCGTGCTTTTGTGCGCGCCTGCGGTATACCTTTGCTTTTACCTTTTGTAAGGGAGTACGCGGCATTTGCCGCATAAGATTGCATGAAGAAAAATGTGGTTGTTTTAGGCAGCACCGGCTCGATCGGCACGCAGACGCTGGATGTGCTGCGCGCGCTGCCCGAAAAGTTTTCGCTGCTCGCGATTTCGGCGGCAAAAAGCATTGACCTGTTAGCGGAGCAAGCGCGCGCTTTTTTGCCCCGTTACGTCGGAGTAGCGGAAGAAAAGCTGGCGCATACGTTGAAAAGCAGGCTTCCCGCCGCCTGCCGCCTTGAGGCAGGGGAGAGCGTAAACTGCGCGTTCGCAACTTTGCCGGAAGCGGATATCATCATCATCGGCATCAGCGGCATAGACGGGCTGCCGCCGCTTCTTGCTGCGCTTAAGGCCGGAAAAACCGTGGCGCTTGCCAACAAGGAAAGCATCGTCTGCGGCAACCCGCTGGTGAAAGAAGCGCTTAAAGCTTACAATGGAAAAATCGTTCCGGTGGACAGTGAGCATTCCGCCATATTCCAGTGCCTGCAAAATGGCGCCATGGAAGAGGTGGAAACGCTGATTCTCACCGCCTCTGGCGGGCCGTTCCGCGGCTTTTCGGAGGAACAGTTGAAGTCTGTCACGCCGGAGCAGGCGCTAAAGCATCCTGTATGGCGCATGGGAGCGAAAATTACCATCGATTGCGCCACGCTCTTTAACAAAGGGCTGGAAGTGATTGAGGCTAGTTTTTTATATGATTTATCGAATACTCAAATTTCCGTACTGATTCATCCACAATCTATCGTACATTCTATGGTAGAATACAAAGATGGGGCTACCATTGCGCAGCTTGCCATGCCGGATATGCGGCTTGCCGTACAGTACGCGCTCAGCTACCCCAGGCGGCTGGAGCGCCATATTCCAAGGCTGGACCTTGCGAAGCTCGGCGCGCTGACGTTTGAGGACGGCAACACGCAACCGGCCATCCGCCTGGCGCACGCCGCGCTGACGGGTACCGAGACGCTGCCCACGGTATACAACGCGGCGAACGAGGCGGCGGTTAGGCTGTTTGTCTCCCATAAAATCGGGTTATTGGATATCCGTCGGGCGGTGGAGGAAGCGCTCTCCCATGCCCCCGAGGGCAGGATAGCTTCGCTTGAGGATGTGCTGGAAGTGGACGCATACGCGCGTAAGTTTGTGCACACGCTCTTTTAACGGGACTTCCCGAGGAAAGGATGGCGTTATTTTGGAAATTGTATCGCAGGTATTGTCAATTTTAGCGGCGTTGCTGCTGCTGAGCATATTTGTTATGGTACATGAATACGGGCACTACAAGGCCGGCAAGCTCCTTGGATTTACCATACTGGAGTTTGCCATAGGCATGGGCCCAAAACTTGCCAGTTGGGAGAAAAACGGCACGCTGTATGCGATACGTCTGTTTCCTATCGGCGGCATGTGCCGCTTTTACGGGGAAGACGAAGGCGTAAAGGATGGCAAGAGCTTTAACGCGCAGAAGGCGTGGAAGCGGTTTATTGTGCTGTTCTCCGGCCCTCTGATGAACATTGTTTCCGCGCTTCTGTTCGCAATCGTCGCGCTGACGGCGTACGGCGACTTTGCGGCGGGCGTGGGGGACGTACCCAATACAACCTCCCCCGCTTATCTCGCGGGCATACGGCCGGGCGACGTCCTGTATGCGGTTAACGGCGCGCCCATCGAATACCCGGAAGATGCAAGAGCGAAGATTCTTGCCGTTCGGGAAGACGAGGCGGTCATCACCGTATTGAGAAACGGGGAGCAATTGGACCTGAAGGTGGAGAATATCTATAACGAAGAGCTCGGGGAAAACCAGATCGGCATCAACATCGCGTCTGTCCGCGTGACCTATCCGTTTTTCGAGGCAATCAGGGCTTCCTTCAGCTATGTAGGAAGCATAATCAGGGATATGTTTGCATTCTTAGGCGGCATGTTCACGAGAGGCGTGCAGCCCAATGATGTGGCGGGGCCCGTCGGCACCATCAGCATCATCGGCTCTGCGGTTCGTATGGGGCTTGAAGTGGTGTTGCGCCTTTCCGTCATGCTCAGCGTCAACCTGGGCATCATCAATCTGCTGCCCATTCCCGGCCTTGATGGCGCGCGCATTGGGTTCGTTGCGGCGGAGGGCATCCGCGGCAAGGCCGTATCCCCGGAAAAAGAGGGCATGGTGCATTTTATCGGCATCATTCTGCTGGTCGGGCTTATCATATTCCTCACATTTAACGATATAAAGAGATTGTTGGGGGGCTAATCTGCCATGGCAAATACACGCCTTGTCATGGTGGGTGCGGTACCCATGGGAGCCGGTTCGCCCGTTACCATACAATCCATGACAAATACCGATACGCGGGATGCGGAAGCCACAGCGGCGCAGATTTTAAAATTGGAGCAGGCGGGCTGCGAGATTGTCCGCTCTTCCGTCTACGATATGGCTTGCGCGCAGGCGTTTAAGCGCATCAAAGAACTGATTCATATCCCTTTGGTGGCTGACGTGCATTTTGACCACAGGCTGGCGATCGCCGCCGCGGAAAACGGAGCGGACAAGTTGCGCATCAACCCCGGCAACATCGGCGGGGAAGCAAAGGTACGCGAGCTTGTCGCCTGCGCGAAGGCGCATAAAGTACCCATCCGCATCGGAGTCAACGCGGGTTCTTTGGAAAAAGACCTGTTGCAGCGCCACGGCGGCCCAAAGCCGGAAGCCATGGTGGAAAGCGCCTTGCGGCATGTCGCCATACTGGAGCGCGAGGGGTTTTACGATACCGTCGTATCCCTGAAAGCCTCCAATGTGCCGGATACGGTAAAAGCGTACCGCCTGATGCATGAGGATGTGGACTATCCGCTGCACATCGGCGTTACGGAAGCGGGCTTAGGCGAATACGCGCTTGTAAAATCCGCCATGGGCCTTGGTGCGCTGCTGTTAGAGGGCATAGGCGATACGCTGCGCGTTTCCCTCACGGGGGATCCCGTGCAGGAAGTGACGGCTGCACAGCAGATATTGAGCGCCGCGGGCTTAAGAAGGGCAAAGCTTGAGATCATCAGCTGTCCCACCTGCGGGCGGTGCGGCGTGAATTTGGAAAACATCGTACAGTCGCTAC
>JAFABA010000225.1 GCA_023426265.1 Bacillota bacterium | reverse complement strand
AACGGCGCGGCCCTTGCGAGCAAGGCCGAGCAGGAGGCCAACCAGATTATCGCCCTTGCAAAGGCGAACGCCTCCAAGGTGCGCCTGGAGGGTGAGGCGGAGGCCAGCAAGGAAACAAACGTGGGTCTAGCGAAAGCCCAGGCGATCGACGCGCAGGTCAAAGCCTACGGCGGAGCGGAATACCGCGTGATCCAGGAAATCACGGACAAACTGGCCGAAGCCATCAAGAACGCGTCGGTGGATATCGTGCCCAAGACCGTCGTCAACATGGGCGGGGAAGGTATGAGCGGCAATACCGGCAGCAGCAACGTCATGGATACGCTATTGAAGTTCATCACGCTGGATCAGCTCGGCGTATCCCTGCGGAATACGGCTTCCGAAAATGAGAAAACGGGAGCGGCCTCGTAAGAAGCGTTCCCCTGTGGGGAAAGCACCCCCGCAATCCCCCAAAAGCGCCCGTCTGCATATGCAGACGGGCGTTCTGTTTGTCAATAAACCCATCGTCTGTCATTCTGAGCCGAAGGCGAAGAATCTGGCTCCCACTATACACCAAATATAGGCGCCTCAAGATCCTTCGCTTCGCTCAGGACGGCAGTGAAGAGATTAATGAGGTTGGCGCCTGCCTGTTATTGGCGGGCGCTTTTATCTTCATCATTTTGCAAAGGACTTTATGGATATGGGATACCGGCCTGTTTTCGGGTAATATAGAAGCAAGAGCCTTGGAGACAACACATAACAGGAAAAAGGGGGATACTATGGACGAAATCTTTCAAGCATTGGCGCGGCCCGCCCACAGGGCGCTCGATAACGCGGGCATCCATACGCTCGAACAGCTTGCTTCCCATACGGAAGAAGAAATGGCCAACTTGCACGGCATAGGTCCCAATGCGCTTGCGGCCCTCAAAGCCGAACTGCACGCGCGGGGGCGTACGTTCCTGGGGGAAAAGCCGGACCCGGTGGGGGAGTATATCGGGCAGTTTTCTCCCGAAGTACAGGAAAAGCTGCAAACGCTGCGCCGGGCGATCCGGGAGGCCGCACCCGAGGCGCAGGAGAAAATCAGCTGGGGAATGGCCACGTTTGCCCATTACGGTAATCTGGTGCACTTTGCCGCAAATAAAAACCACACCGGGTTTTACCCCGGGGCAAACGGCGTGGCGGTGTTTGCGGACAAGCTGAGTGAATATGAAACTTCCAAAGGGGCAATACAGTTCCCGTACAACAAGCCCATTCCGCTTGAGCTTGTGAAGGAGATCGTCCGGTTCCGCGTACAGGAAAATACGCAGCTATACGAGGCAAAGAAGAAACGCTAATACCATAATTAAGGAGAAAGACTTATGCAAATCAGGCCATATCTGTACTTTCGCAACGAGTGCAATGACGCCATCGCACTCTACAGCCGCGCGTTCAACACCAACGTGATCGAGATGATGCGTTATGGGGATGCTCCCGGCGGGCCGCCGGTACCGGAGGAGAAAAAGGGGCAGGTCCTGCAGGCGACGTTACGTTTCGGGGATAACTTCATCCGCATGTCGGATTCGTTTGGTGATATCAACGACGCGGAATCCGAACGCGTCGCGATTGTCGTGGAATGCAGCGAGGAGGAAGTCCGGCACGCGTTTGCCGTATTGTCCGAGGAAGGCAGGGTGTATATGCCGCTGCAAAAGACGTTTTTCAGCCCCTGCTACGGCATAGTGGTGGACAAGTACGGCGTCATGTGGAATCTCGCGGCGCAGTAATAAAAAACAGCGCTCAACGCGCTGAAAAGCATTGACATATATCGATCATCTATCTATAGTATAGGTAGATGATCGATATATGTTTGGAGGGATGCGAAATGCCGGCCGACAAAACCCTGCTCGCGGGCAGCACGGGTATGCTGCTCTTAAAGCTGCTGGAAAAAGAGGATATGTACGGCTACCAGATGACGGAGGAATTAAAGCGGCGTTCCAATGACCTGTTTGCGCTCAAGGCCGGGACGCTCTATCCGCTGCTGCATTCGCTCGAAACCAGGGGGTATGTACGCTCCTATTTGGGCATGGCCGCGGGGCGGGAAAGACGATATTACGCTCTTACAAAAGAGGGGCGGAGCCATCTTACGGAAAAGCAGGCGGAATGGAAGGAATTTTCCGGCGCTGTCAGCAGGGTGCTCGAAGGGGGTGCGCTTCTTGGAACGGTCTGAACGGGTTACAACGTATCTCAACGACGTCTGCGCGCAGGTAAGGTGGAAGCAGGCGCACCCGGTGATAGCGCACGAGCTTGCGGGCCATATCGAGGATGAACGGCAAAGCCTGCTTGGGCAGGGCTTTCCCGAGGAGGCCGCAGAAAAGCAGGCGATCAAAGAGATGGGAGACGCGCTTGAGGTGGGCAGGCGGTTTGATGAAGCATACCGCTCGCAAAAGGACTGGAGCGTATGGATCCCGTTTGCCGTGCTGATGGTGTTCGGTTTTCTTACAAGGGCGTACATCCAGGGATCGTTTTTCCATGATTATATGCCGCTCTTGCTGCTTGCCTTTCTTGGGGCATGCTTTATCCCGGTGGGCTGGCTGTCCAAGTGGGCATGGCTGCTTTACGGAGCGTATTTCCTCGTGCTGGTTGGCCCCATTTCGGGCGTGATCCTGCGCGCACTGCGCGTGCGGGGATATAACGCATATGCAGACTATCTCCTCCTGTTTCTGCCCATACTCTCCGCCTTGCTGATTTACCGGATGCGCGGGCGGGGTATCCTTGGCGTCTGCCTCATCTGCGTTGCGCATAGCATTATTGCATGGATCATGTTGCCAAGCTACATGGGGAATTACATTCTTATCGCATTTGCCTGCCTGCCCCTGCCGCTCTATGCGATCGTGCGCGGCTGGTTTGATTGTAACAAAACGGTTGCCGCGCTTATTATGGTGCTGCCTGTTGCGCTGTTGCTTCTGGTGATATTTCTGGTTCAACCCTACCGTCTTATTCAACTGCGGGGAATTATCGCTCCTTCGGCAGGCGGCGGAGCGACTACCCTGTACGGGGTTGTGGTGGAACGGATTCTCTCCAATGCAAAACTGGTCGGCCCAATCGATCCGTCTTTTCTTGATGGCAGGGTCAGCGGGCTTGTACTTGCAAGCGCGGATTTTGCAAATAATTTTATGTTGGTGGTTCTTGCCGCAAAGCTTGGAAAAATTGTATTTGTTGCCGCGGTCCTTCTGCTGGCGGCATTTATGTTCCTGGCGCTGCGCATTTGCATGAAGCAGAGGAGTATGCTGGGGAAATTGATCTCGCTGTCCGTTCTGCTTACGTTCGCGGCGCAGGGCGCAGGCTATATTGCGGGAAATTTGGGTATTACGCTGCTGCTGCGGTATCCGATGCCGTTTGTCGCGTTTGGAGATCAGGCCATGCTGTGTAACCTCATTCTGTGCGGGTTGCTGTTCTCCACGTTCCGTACCGGGGCGCTGCTGGATGATCGCGTGATGCAGAGGCAGCAGCGGTGGAAGATCAAACTTGTGCGGGAGATGGACTGAGCAAGGAATGTTAAATAAAACCAGGAGGGGGATTTCCCTCCTGGTTATTGTTCTATATACGGCGCTTTCCGGCTTTTGCTACAGCCATTCTGAAAACCTTCGGATATACACCCGCTTAAACACCTGAATCGCAACCGCGTAACCAACCAGCAGCGCGGCCAGCCACGGCGCAAATGCGGCGGGAAGCGGCAGCATGTCTAGCCCCAGGGAAACGCCGCTGAACGCGATCAATATTGCGGCAAGGCTTACTGCCCCGGTTGTAAACAGGAGGGGGAGAGAAGTTTTTTTGCCGCGTTTCCAGGGGTGCTTCGCCGTACGGATCATATGGATGATAAGGCTTTGGGATACCGTTCCAAACACAAACCATCCGCACTGGAACAAGGGTGCGAGTTCAATTTTATTCGCGCCGATAATCCACCACATCACTCCAAAGCACAATAAGTCGAAAAGGGAGCCGATCGGCCCCATGACCGCCGTAAAGCGCCTGATGGAAGCGATATCCCATTTCCGGGGCAGGAGAACATATTCTTCATCCACGCCGTCAAACGGAATGCCCATCTGCGAAAAATCACACAGCAGGTTCTGGGTAAGGATTTGTACGGGCAGCATCGGCAGGAACGGAAGCAGGATGCTTGCCGCGACCACGGAAATCATGTTGCTGAAATTTCCGCTGACCGCCATTTTGATGTATTTGATAATGTTTCCGAACGTTCTGCGCCCTTCAACGACGCCCTCCTCGAGTACCATCAGGTCCTTTTTGAGCAGGATGATGCCGGCCGTTTCCTTGGCGATGTCTACCGCAGAGTCGACCGAAATGCCCACGTCGGACTGGCGGAGCGCCAGCGCGTCGTTGATGCCGTCCCCCATGTAGCCTACCGTGTGGCCGTTTGCTTGCAGCGCAAGAATGATCCGCCTTTTTTCCAGCGGGGAGAGCTTGGAAAACAGGCAGCAGGTACGCGCGGCATCGGCAAGCGCCGCGTCATCCATGGAAGCAACATCTTTGCCGGACAGGCGGTGTTCGGTATCGATGCCGATTTTTTTGCATACCTTTACGGCCACGCCCTCGCTGTCCCCGGTAAGCACCACGGTACGTACGCCATGCGCAGCCAGCGCTTCGATTGCCGCCTTTGCGCTTTCCTTGGGCGGATCGAGAAACCCCACAAACCCAATGAGGACCATGTCCGCCTCATGGGAAACGGAGAAGGAGTCGATATCCGGCACATCGTTTTTTTGTGCCACGGCAATTACGCGGAGGCCGTCCCGGTTGTGCCGCTCGTAGGTCTCCAATGCAATTTGCCTGCTTTTATGGTCCAGCGGGAGGATCTTGCCGTCATGCTCCAGATAAGAGCAGATTGCAAGCATCTCCTCCACGGCGCCTTTTGTAATGAGCTGCCGTTTGCCGTTACGGTCGCGCAGTACAATGCTCATCCGCCTGCGGGAAAAATCGAACGGGATTTCATCGATTTTCACGTAGTTTTTGCTCAGCTCCCCAAACCCGTGTTCCTCAGCGCGGCGGATAATGGCAAGGTCAATCAGGTTTTTCAGCCCCGTCTGGAAATAGCTGTTCAAATACGCGTGCCGCAGCACCCGAAGGTCGTCCCGCCCAAGGGTATCCATATACTTTTCCAGTATGATGCGGTCCTCTGTCAGCGTCCCGGTCTTGTCGGTACACAATACGTCCATTTCTCCAAACGCCTGGATTGCGCCAAGGTTTTTTACAATCACCTCGTGTTTGGACATATTGATTGCGCCCTTTGCCAAAGTGGAAGTCATGATCACGGGAAGCATCTCCGGCGTAAGCCCCACCGCGATGCTGATGGCAAACAGCAGCGAATGGAACCAATCCCCTTTTGTGAGGCCATTGATCAAAAACACGGCGGGGACAATGAACAACATCAGCCTAATGAGCAGCGCGCTCACCGCATCAACCCCGCGTTCAAAGCTGCTCTTTGCGCGCGCGTCCGAAAGACCCTCTGCGATGCAGCCAAGGTATGTGTTGTTGCCCGTTGCAAGCACAATCGCCGTTGCGCTGCCGCTGACCATATTGGAGCCCATAAAACCGATATTTGCATGATCCGTTACGGCTTCTGCCTGCTCCTTGGGAAGCGCAAATTTTTCAACGGGCGCGGCTTCTCCCGTGAGCGACGCCTGGGAAACGAACGCGTCCTTTGCGGATAAAAAGCGTACGTCCGCAGGGATGATGTCGCCTGCCGAAAGGCGGACGATATCACCGGGCACCACTTCTTCCAAAAGGACTTCCACTCGCTCGTTGCCTCGCAATACCTCCGTCTTGTTGGAGATCATTTTACTTAGCTTCGCTGCGGAAGCGTTGGAGCGCTCCCCCTGAAAGAACGAGACAAAGCTTGAAAGGAACACCAGGCCGAGTATGATCGCCGTGGTTACATAATCCTTTTTTGCGGAAAGAACCACGTCCGTAATGAACGTGATGAGCGCAATCGCAAAAAGCACCAGGTTGAACGGATTGATAACCGCTTCCTGAAACCGGGCCAGCTGGGAGTTCTTGCGGCCGGATGTAATAATATTGGGGCCGAATGTATCAAGGCGCTCTTCGGCCTGCTCCGGGCTGAGCCCGGCGCCATCGGTTTCCAGCTGCGCGTACAGTTCCGGCCAAGGCGCATTGGCATGGATTTTTAAGGTCGCCTCATACCAGGCGGCCCGCTGCGTGGATTTTTGAGCTTTGTTTCCAACGTGGAAAAACTTCATTTTGCATCACCCTCTCTATCATTTGCAGCTTTGCCGCAAACCGCTCAGAGGGTGTAAAGGGCAACAAAAAAGCGCCCATCCGGGCGCAAACCAAATCCGTGTGGCTAGCCGCAAAACGCATGGACGCCAAACGAACCAAAAGCAGAGGTTTGCTTCCGGATTTTACATGCCTGATACAGTTTGCGGCACGTTTTTCGTATACTGTCGTCCATGGTTTTCTCACATCCTTCTATGCTTTTTGAGCAACCTTACCATAGCACCGGCTTTTGGGGATTGTCAAGCAAATCTACTACTATTGATATGTACCCATATTTGGAAATGCCATAGCTTGATGCATGGTTACCATCGGTTCACATGGATCTTATCCGCCGCGCGGTATTCGTGCTGAAGGGTATTGTCCGCATCTTCTTTTGGATAGCCGATGGCGATATAGCAGGGCATCACGTAATTGTCGGGGTGGCCTATGGCCTCCTTTAAATATGTAACTTCATCGGGGAACGGAATGCGAAAAGCGGCGCCCAATCCTTCTGCGGCAGCGGCCAGGAAAATGTTTTCAATGCAGCACCAGATGGAAGCAAAGCCGTTGAGGTCATTGATGCTCTTGGGCTTGAGCAGGGGGCAGTCCTGCCGGAAAAACGGCAGCACCAGGCAGCCGGAGTGGTACAGCATGGCATATTGCTTAGGGACGCCCTGCATATACATGGCCCGCTGGACAGGGTCGCTCATGTTGCAGCTGTCAATAAACGCCCGAACCTCGTTCTTGGAAAAGGACTTGGGGATCTTTTGGATGATTCGCGCTTTTTCGGCAGGGTCGGTGATGACGACAAACTCCCAGTTGCGTAAATGGTCGTTGGTGGGAGCCTTCAGGCCCGCATCCAGTATCCGGTGGAGGATTTCCGTTGGGATTTCCCTGTCCTGCAAGTCACGGATGGTTCTTCTTTGGGCAACGGCTGTATAAAACTCCATATGGCGTTCCTCCTGTTATGAAGATTTTTGTGTTCAGACCAATTCCTTTAAATTCTGAAGGATGCATGCAAGGGAATGCTCAAACGCGTCGATTTCTTCTTCCTGAAAGCCTTTGTAAAAAAGCGCGGTCATCCTCCGGGACACTTCCGAATATGTCTCGCTGAGTTCCCTTGCCTTTGGGGTCAGCACGATGCGGATCATCCGCCGGTCGTCCTCATCGTACACGCGCGACAAGGTACCGCTGTCCTCCATGCGGTCGAGCATGCCTGTCAGCGTGGTCTTCGCCAAAGACGTGCGTTTGGACAGCTCCACAATGGGCAGGTTATCCTCTTGCCACAGGACGTAAAGAATTCTTCCCTGCGCTCCGTTAAATTCCTGAATGCCGGATTGACGCAGCAGCCCGTCGAACACCCTGTCCTGCAACTGCTTTACCTGGGAAATCAAAAATCCGCCGTTTCTTTCTGCCAATCGCATCACCCTTTCTATAACGGATTGTACTATATAGTACCAAATGCAGTCAACCTTTTGGATGAAAAAGGCTTTATTCGCCTTCCTTGACAAGGGTTCCTAAGCATCGGATAATAGAAAAAAGCGTTCACTGGCTTTTAAACTACTTTCAGATGAAATATTATCAAAAGGCGGAATAGTCAAATGGATCAAACAACGGCGGTTATGACCCTGCTGGGCGGGCTTTACCTGCTTATAAGCGCGCTGCGCCTCGTCATACAAAAGCGCCGCATCGTAAAGAACGGGGAAGACGTGCGCGCCAAGGTATCGGGCTTTGAAGGCAAGCATACGGTGTACCGCTTCATGCGGGGCGATAAATCCATTACCGCGCGTTCCCTGCAGCGTACGCGGTATGACAGCAAGCGGCTCAATACCGTGGAAAATGTTTATTTTAACCCCGAAACGCCGCAGCTTGTGGTGATCGCCCACAACAGCAGCATTGAGTTGAACGCCGCATTCATGGCGCTGTTCGGCATCATTGCCGCCGGGTATGGGTGTTATGTGCTGTTTATGCAGTGACGTTGGACCATACCTTAGAACATAAAGACGGGGGTATTTGCCATGATCATGGAGTTTAAAAAAAGCAAGATCTTATATTTCGTCCTGTTGGCCATCACCTGCGCGCTGGTACTTGTGCTGCTTATCCCGCGCGCGTCGACGGTGAACGGGCAGGTGGTGTATACTTCCCTCATATCCGGCGGCCGGGCGGTAGAAAGCGTGATATTGCGGTGGGTATTCATCCTGCTCGGCCTGTTCATGGCGCAGATGGTATCCTCTGCCGTCGCCTCCTCCATCGGTAACAAGGAGTTTCAGAAGATCGCATCTGAATTGTTGAAAAATTGCGATACGGAGGCGTTCTTTCATAAGGCTGAGCCGCTCTTCAAAAAAGGGAGCCGCCAGACGGACCTGGTCAAATACTACTTGGTCGGCAAAGGCTATATCGCACGGGGCGAATATGAAAAAGCCATCGCGCTTCTTGACGCCGCGCAGGAGCAGGCGAATGTGGACTGGATCACGCACGACATGCGCGTTTCGCTCTGCGGCGTCTATTCGAACGCCTGTATCGGTTATGTGGAAACCGGGGACAACGACGCTGCCGTCAAGCTTTACAGTAGGCTCAAGGCCGTGGCCGACGCCACTGTCAACAACCGCGACGCATATGCCGCGGCGGATGCCATGCGCCTTGCGACGCGGGACTATATCGCGGTGTTTGCAAAGGAAGGGTTTGACGATACGGCAGCGCTCGAGCAGCACATTGAAAAAGCAAAGACCGAATATGAGCGCGTGATTTACCACTACGCGCTGGCAAGGCTAAATGAGCGGCTTGACCGTCAGCAGGAAGCCAACCGCAGCTACCGGTATGTGGCCGTAAACGGCAACACGTTCGCCTGCGCCGCCGCGGCGAAAGCCCGGCTCAAGGAGCGGGGCGTCACGCTGAAAAAGGAAGACGCAGGGCTTTTATAAGCGTCTGCGTCTCTTTCAGGGGCTTTGCCCCCGGACCCCGCCGAAGGGACATGCCCCTTCGGAATCCTTTACGCCGGAAACATCTATTTCAAGACTTTCCTGGAATGCTTCTTTAGCGCCTCAGCTATGCCGTTACAAGCGAAATCACCTCGGCGGGCGTCTTGCAGGCGAGAAGCGCGCGCAGGTTGTCTTCATCCGCAAAGAAGCCCATCAGCGCCGGAAGCAGTTTGACGTTATCGTCCATCTTGCGCATTGTCAGGCAGAGTATGACGGAAATCAAAATTTCCTCATCCTTGTCCCCCATGTTGCGGAATACGACGGGCTTTTTGGGAACAGCGATCGTGATGGCCACCTCATTGATGTGCTCGGGATAGGTGTGCGGTATGGCGATATTGATTTCGCCTATGGGAAGGCCCGTGGGGTATTCGTTTTCACGCTGGAGCAGCGCCTCATAAAACGTACCTTTGGCAACGCCCTTGTCCATCAGCACCTTTGCGATATTGCAGAGCACCTCGTCCCTGGTTTCGCCCTCCACTCCCAAAAGCACAAGGTCTTCGCGTACCTTATCCGCAAACGGAACCTGTTCTCTCATTCGTAAGCCCTCCAATCCGGCGATCCTTCTAATTTTGGATATAATGATAGTATTCTGGTAAACCTAACATTCAATGCAGGGCGTTTTTATTGCCCGCCCGCGGGCAAGCCAAAAAGCCAAAGCGGACGCTATTACAATAGCCGCTTTTGCCTCCGGCTGGCAAGCATTATTAATGAAACGTTGGGTGTATCGTGTGTAAATGTGCATTTGCGCAGTGCAGCGACCATATAAACCGTAACCTGAAAGTTTCATTTGAAACACATTGTATCAGAAAGGAGGATATAATACAAGGGCCCAAGCCCCAAAAAGGGTTGAATTATGCTCAATTTAGAGATTTACAATTGCATATTTACGGAGTGATAAGTTTCACTTGACATGGTAATTGCGTGTGCTATAATTGAACAAAAGCAAAACGAAACATACCTATACTGTCAATACGAAAGAACAAAAGCAAGTGAAACAGAAATGGTCCCTGGCTGTGTGCTGCGGCTATGCCCCGGGATTTCTCCCGGTGAGCTTCAAATTTCCACCAACAAAACATCTAGGAGGTAATTCATAATGGCCGGTAACGTAAAAAATATTCTGATCTCCTGTGGCACGGGCGTTGTAACGAGTACGCTCGCCACCAACCGCCTGAGCAAGCTGCTCGACGAGCGGGGGTACAAGGGGCTGTATAAGACGACCCAGTACAAGATCGCGGAGCTTGCCTCCAAGGACGACGGGTTCGACGTCATCGTCCATACCACCACCGTTCCCAGCTACCTGAAGACGCCCTGCGTCAACGCGCTGCCGCTGGTTACCGGCGTAGGCATGGATAAGGTAGCGGACCAGGTCATCGCCATCCTGTGGCCGAACGGGAAATAATCAAGAATCTTACGCGCAGGGGCTGATCGGGAGCCGGCCCTTGCGCGTTTGAGAGCAAAAGCAAATACAAAGAAATCTTAGGGGGGTTACTATGGTAGATGCAATTTTAAGCGTATTCAAATTTATCTCCGATCTGGGCGTATCGGTCATGATGCCCGTCATCATGCTGATATTCGGCCTTATCTTAGGCGCTCCGTTCGGAAAGTCCCTGCGCGCAGGCCTCACGGTCGGCGTAGGGTTCATCGGCCTGGGCCTCGTAACAGGTTTGCTGGGCAGCAGCCTGGGGCCTGCCGTCCAGCAAATGGTAGAGCGTTTTGGCTGGTCGCTGGATGCTGTTGACATCGGGTGGGTTGCATCCGCGGCCATCGCATTCGCGTCTCAGGTCGGCACGTTCATCATCCCCATCGGCATTATCGTAAATGTTGTGATGCTGCTCACCAAGACCACGCAGACGGTAGACGTGGACATTTGGGATTATTGGCACTTCGCTTTCACCGGCGCGCTGGTACAGAGCTACACCGGCAGCCTGTGGATGGGCATTGTTGCCGCGGCGCTCAACATGATTATCATCATGGTGCTGGGCGACTGGAGCGCCCCCGGTCTTGAGAAGTACAACGGCCTCCCCGGCATTTCCCTGCCGCACGGCTTCACCACCGCGTTCGTTCCCTTCGCTTATCTCTTCTGCAAGATCATCGACAAGATCCCCGGCCTCAACAAGGTCAACGTGGATATGGAAAACATTCAGAGGCGCCTCGGTATCCTGGGCGAACCCATCCTCATCGGCCTGGTGTTCGGCATCATTCTTGGCTGGCTGGGCGGCTACCCCGTGATTGGCGTCCTCCAGCTCGGCATGAGCCTCTCCGCGTGCTTGGTGCTCATCCCGAAGATGGCCGCTCTGCTGATGGAAGGCCTCATCCCCGTTTCCGACGCCGCGCAGGAGTTTATTTCCAAACGCGTCAAGGGCGGCGGCAAGCTTTACATTGGTCTTGACTCCGCCGTTGGTATCGGTCACCCCATCTGCATGACTTCCGCCCTGATCCTCGTTCCCGTCAGCGTTCTGCTCGCGATCATTCTCCCCGGCAACCGCGTGCTTCCCTTCGCTGACCTGGCGGTTATCCCCTGGATGTTCGTTCTGTTCATCCCCGCCGCCAAGGGCGACTTCCTGCGCAGCCTCATTTCCGGCTTCTTCACCCTCATCATCATGCTCTACTGCGGTACCGACATGGTTGACACGTTCGTGAAGGCCGCCGTCGCTGCAAACCCGACTTCCTATGCGAACGCCGGCAACTTCTCCAGCCTGTGCGACGGTTCCAACCCCTTGACCTGGGCATTCTTCCGGATATCCGGTCTCGGCTGGCTCGGCATCGGCATCATCGCGGTCATCGCGATTGCGATGGCTGTGATCAACCGCAACAAGATCCTCAAGGAAACCGCCGCCGCTCAGGCGTAAGCGTAAGCACACCAGGACATGCTCCCCACACTGCCGCCCGGCTTTTAGGTCGGGCGGCAGTTTCCTAGGGCGTGTTTGAAAACTCAAAAATGCCGGATTTTTTGAGGGAAAACAGAGCGAAACAAGGCAAGAACCGCAGGAATACCGGAGGTATTCCGAGGATTTTTAACGAGTTGCAGCCTGTTTTTGCCAAAATAAACAATTGCGTTGGTTTTCAAACAACCCTAAAGAAAGGAAAGTGCGTTTAGATGCAGAAAACATATGTCTATGAGCCCAAGGGCTATCGGTTCAGAATCGTCATCGTCGGCTATATCATGATTGCCATTGCGGTGGCGTGCATCGTCCTGTATGCGCTGGAACCCACGCAATATCTTTATCTCTTCGCCCTGGCCGCCGCAGTCTACGGCGCGCTCAATACGTTCGTATTCAAGAGCAACCCCAGGGAAGTGGTGATCGACGATGAAACGATCTCCTTTGTTTCCTTTGGGGAAGCCAAATATAACATCAGCAAGCTCAAAACATTCAATGTCCGCGAATTCGCGAATGCCCAGTTCTATATCCGCGTGGAGGAAGAGGGCGGCAAGCGCGGCCGGTATTGGGTACATTATTACTACTTTGAAAACCGCGAGGAACTGATCAACGAGCTGTACTGCATCGAAAAACGCATCCATCCCAGCAGTCTCAAGTTCCGCGGCCGGGAGACCATGTTCAACATCCGGCCCTGCTATGCGCAGAAGGCAGATCCTAATCAGGAAGTGGAGATCGATCCGTTTTTTCAGAAGTAGGTTTCAGACGGATTGTCGATAGAGTTTTTTTCAGGAGGCAAACGATGTACGAACAACAGAAACAGGAAATCATCAAAACCGCCATATCGCTGGACAAGTACGGGCTGATCGCGCTTTCGGGCGGCAATGTCAGCGCGCGCATGGAAAACGGGGATATCCTTGTGACCCCGTCCGGCATGATTTATTCGGACATGGTGCCCGACGACGTGCTGGTGATGGATATCGAAGGCAACATCAAGGAAGGCACGCGCAAGCCTTCCGTGGACACCAAGGCGCTTTTGTACGTGTTTGAGCACCGTCCGGACGTAAACGGCGTCATCCACACGCACCAGCCCTACGCTACGGCCATAGGCCTTGTGCAGGACGAATTTCCGGTGGTGGTGACCACGCTCGCCAACGCCACCAAAGGCGCCGTGAAGGTCTGCCCGTTCAGTTCCGCGGCGAGCCTCGACATGGGCATTGAAACGGTCAACAACCTGGGCGACCAGCTTGCCGTCATATTGAAGCACCATGGCGTGATGGCGGTGGGAAAATCCTTGAAGGAAGCGCTCTATGCCTGCGTATACCTGGAGGAAGCGGCCAAGACATACCTTATCGCAAAGGCCGCGGGCAACGTTGCCTCCATGACGCCCGCGCAGGTGGAACAGGCCGTCAACGTGTTCAAGTACTACGGCCAGGGTACTGCCGAAATGCCTGACGAGGTCGTGAAAAAGGTATAATAGGGATACTCAGATTATCGATGGGCCTTTTTTCAGGGGCTTTACCCCCGAACCCCCCCCCAAGGGACATATCCCTTGGGAATCTCCTTTATCGGAAACGCCTTATAGGGCGTTTCCGGGAGAGGCTTTTAGGGCCGTACGACCGTACGGCCCTAAGCGGGTGGTTGAGGGCGGAGTCCTCAATCGTATCTCTTTGGTGATAAAGCCCGGACTTTATGTGTGGCTATCAGATGCCTAACAACTGCTTTTTCTTGGCCTGGAATTCCTCTTCGGTCAGTATGCCTTCGTCCCTGAGGCGGCTGAGCTTGCGGATTTCCTCCGTATAATCGGTATTGGCGGCTTCAGAAGACGGCGCGGCTTTTTTGGGGCGGATTTCGCCAAGTTTTTTTAATATTGCGTCCGCGCTGCTTTTTAGGGAGCGGAAAATAAGATTGTTGGATTTTGTCGGCGTAATGAGCAGGGGGATAAAGAGCTCCCGCGGGGGATTTCCCGCGGCAACCAGCCGTATCTTCATGGCCGTGGCCACGTACTCGCCGGAGAAAACCATGGAAAACGACCGGGCTATGCCGCCCCGGCCCATTTTGCCCTGTTCCTCGATATACTCATAATCGAGGATATCGCCGTACGGAACCAGCTCCCCGCTGCCTAAAATCCGCATGAGACGCGCGTTATCGTCAAACGCGGCAAAATTGCCAAAGGACTGTGTTGCTTTGAATTCAGGCGGCATAGGAAAATCCTCCTTTTACCTCAGCGTAAAACCAGTATAGAGGCCGCCTTATCGGGCTGTCAAGAACGTTTGGCATAACCAGGTTTCGTTTTAGCCAAAATAGAAGCATAATGTTTTGTTTTCCTTGACATGCAGGGCGATTATGCTACAATATGAAAGTAAAACGAAATTAACAAATTCAGACAGCATAAGAAACCCATCTGCGGCAGGCGTTTACCCGGTTTCCGAAACGAAACGGATGGAGAAGAAATCAATATGAGACAGATGGAAGAACGCCACCAGGCAATCCTGCAACGCCTTCAGCTCAACGGAAGGGTCTATGTTGCCGATTTAAGCCGCGAGCTTGAAATTTCAGAGGTCACCATACGTAAAGACCTCAAAGAACTGGAAGAACGCGGGGCGCTCAGGCGCATCCATGGCGGCGCTTCCAAACTCACCAAGGTGGCAATGGAGCTTTCGCTGGATGAGATGCGCAAAATCAACGTGGAAGAAAAGCGCGCCATCGCAAGGGAAGCGTATAAATTTGTTTCAGACAACGACGTCTTGCTGCTGGACGCCTCCACCACCAGCGGCGAGCTTGCATATTTACTCCGCGACGGAAACAAAAAAGGCATCACCGTCATTACGACGGCGTTGCATATCGCCTGTGAGCTGGTCCCGTGCGAACACCTGGAGGTGGTGCAGATCGGCGGGAATATCCGGCGCACGCTGTATACGGCCATGGGCCCGCTTGCGACTACCGCGATACGGAGCCTGCATGTGGACAAGGCATTTATCGGCGTAAACGGCATCGACGCGAAGATCGGTTACACCACCCAGAACCTGCTTGAGTGCGAACTCAAGCGCTGCATGATCGAGTCGGCCAGCCAGTCGTTCGTGCTGGCGGATTCGAGCAAGATCGGCATCGTGCGCCTGGGCGTTGTCTGCCCGGTGGGCAACGTGGACTTTTTGATTACGGACGGCAGAATAGAGCCGGAAACACGCAGCGAGCTGGAGCGCACGGGCGTGGAACTTGTGGTTGCGGAACCATAGCGCCGCATAGGAATGCGGCTTTTATGAAATATAAAAGCGGGCGGAAGGATAGCGCCGCGTAAACGCGGCCTTTATAATAATTGTAGCAAAGCAGGACGGAGGACCCATAGGTAATGATCATCAAAGGGAACCCGGTATCCCCGGGTATTGCGATCGGCGAAGTGTATCTTTTCAAACCGTTTGTACCGGATATCAGCGAAAAAAGCATCCGGCAGGACGAAGTGGAAGCGAACATACAGAAGTACCACGATGCGAAAAAAGCCGCGGAAGCGGAGCTTGAAGCCATCGTTTCCCGTCTGCAGAAGGACGAACCGGACAAGGCGAACATATTCGTCGCGCATCAGGCCATATTGACCGACATCACCATGGAAGAGGAAATCGTCGAAATGGTGACCGACGAGCTTCGTTCCGCCGATTACGCGATTGCGGAGATTTACGACCGCTACGTCGCGATATTCGAAAACCTGGAGGACGAACTCATCCGCGAGCGCGCGGTGGACTTAAGGGACGTACGTAACCGCCTGCTTCGCTGCTGGGCGGGCGTGGAGGAAAAGAATCTCGCCACGCTGGAGCATGACGCCATTGTGGTTGCGGAGGACCTTTTCCCTTCGGATACCGCAACCCTCAACCGCAAACGCGTGCTCGCAATACTCACGGAGGTGGGCGGCTCCACCTCGCATTCCGCTATTATCGCAAGAAGCTATGAAATTCCCGCGGTTCTCGGCATCCCCAATGTGCTCACCTGCCTCAGGCAGGGAGGCGCCGTTATCGTGGACGCGCTGCAGGGCGTCGTTATTGTAGACCCAACGCCCGCGGAGCTCAAGGAATATACGAAAAAACTCGAAGCCTACCGCGCGAAGGTAGCCGAGACTAAGAAGTTCCTGGACGCCCAGCCCCTTACCGCGGACGGCGTGCGCGTGGACGTGCAGCTCAATATCGGCTCCGCCGGAAAAGAGGAGCTCGACGGCAACCGCTACACCGACGGCGTGGGCCTGTTCCGCACCGAATTCCTCTACATGGGCCGCGCGCAGCTTCCCTCCGAGGAGGAACAGTATATTACCTACCGCAGGGTGCTTGAAACCTACGGAGACCGCCCCGTGATCCTCCGCACGCTCGATATCGGCGGGGACAAGCAGTTAAAAAGCATGCAGCTCCCCAAGGAGGACAACCCGTTTTTGGGCAACCGCGCGCTCAGGCTCTGCTTTATGCATCCCGCACTGTTCCGCACACAGCTTCGCGCAGCTCTTCGCGCTTCCGTTCACGGCAACCTCTGGATCATGCTGCCCATGGTGGCGAGCTTGGACGATATCCGCCGCGCGAAGGCGATGATTGAGGAAGCAAAAGCCGAACTCACCAAGGAAGGAATTCCGTTTTCAGCGACATACAAACTCGGCATCATGGTGGAGATCCCCTCCATCGCGCTCATTGCCGACCTTGCAGCCCAGGAGGTGGATTTTGCGTCCATCGGTTCCAACGATCTCTGCCAGTACATGACGGCGGTGGACCGCATGAACCCCGCGCTGGTGGATTATTACCAGAGCTACCATCCGGCCATGTTCCGCCTGATCGGCTACGTGGTGGAGCAGTTCAAGCGCTTCAACAAGCCCGTGGGCGTATGTGGCGAAATGGGCGGGGACCCGCTTGCCGCCGTCGTATTGGTGGGCCTTGGCATGCGCAAACTAAGCATGGGTCTGGCTTCCGTAGCGCCCATTAAAAAGCTGCTGTCCGGGTTGACCATACAAAAGGCGGAAGAAATCGCAAGCACCGTCAAAGCGCTGCCCACCGCGGACGAAGTGAAGGCATACCTGAAAGCCGAGCTTTCCGGGCTTTATTAAGTGTAGACGCGCGAAAGGAAACGCGCAGCAATATTTAGCTACAACCTGAGGAGGAGAACCATGTATACAAAATCCACCGTCGTCAAAAATGCTACCGGGCTTCATGCCCGCCCCGCGTCCGATTTTGTGGCCGCGGCCAACAAATTCGCTTCCAAGATTACCATCCGCCGGACAGACGGCGAGGGGATGGGCGTGAACGCGAAATCTATCGTGCTGCTTCTTTCCCAGGGTTTCTGCCAGAATGAAGAAGTGGAAATTACCGCCAAAGGCGATGACGAAACACAGGCGGTGGACGCGCTCATCGCGCTCATCGATTCCGGGTTTGGCGAATAGCGCGGATAAAAATGCCGCTGTTTTTCCCGGCTGTGAGCCGAAAGAAGGTACTTGTTGCTTCAGGAGTATCCCATTTCGTCTTATGGCCGGCTTTTTTCTCCAAACGGGCATTTTTAGTTCACAGCTTCCCTGATATGCTGCGGCAGCGGCGTATTATTTTTCGTATTTTTTACCTATTTATCTGTAAATCAAGTTGACTTTGGTTAAGATAAAGCATAGAATAATAGATGCTAGGATACATTTGATAATTTAGTTTACGTTTGTAAACTTTAAGGATTTGAAAGGAAGTGGTTGTTTTGACGAATCCCAAGCTTGATACGTTTACCTGCGCAAGCCCGGAAGAGTGTTACAAGGATGATAAAGACCTCCTCCGCCGCCTGATGGAAGGTATGATGGTCGTCAGAAAGTTTGAGGAAAAAGTGTTCGAGCTTTTTGGCAAGGGTATGGTCCACGGAACGACGCACCTTGGCATCGGGGAAGAGGCCACGGGTATCGGCACAGGCTATGCGCTGCATGCGGATGATTACATGCTCGCCACCCACCGCGGCCACGGCGAAGCCATAGGCAAGGGCTGCGACGTCAACCATATGATGGCGGAAATACTTGCCAAGGAGACCGGGCTCAACCGCGGGCGCGGCGGCTCCATGCATATCTGCGATTTTGATAAGGGCGTACTGGGCGCAAACGGTATCTTAGGCGCGAACGGCCCCATCGGCTGCGGCGCGGCGCTCACCGCGAAGAAGAAAGGGCTGGACCGCGTCTGCGCCGTGTACTTTGGCGACGGCGCATCCAACGAAGGCGCTATCCATGAGGCCATGAACCTCGCCACCGTGTGGAGCCTGCCCGTCATGTTCATTATGATCAACAATACATACGGCATGTCCACGCCGCTTGATAAAGTCACCAAGGAAACAAACCTAAGTAAGCGCGCCGCGGGCTATGGCATGAAGGCTGTGGACTGCGACGGCAACAACGTGCTTGAGGTGTACGATACCATCAAAAAGGCCAGGGAATATGTCGTCAAGAACGGCCCCATGCTGATTGTGGAGCATTCCTACCGCACCTCCGGCCACTCCAAGAGCGACGGCAACCTCTACCGCACCAAGGATGAAATCGGCTGGTGGAAGGAACGCAACCCGATCCTCCGCCTTGAAAACTATCTCGTGGAGAACAACATATTCACAAAAGAGCAGATCGACGAGATGGACAAGAAGACCACCGATCAGATCGAGGCTGCCGTGCAGTTTGCAATGAACAGCCCCTCGCCGGACCCGGAAAATGTCCTGGACGGCGTGTACGCGGAGTAAAGGGGGAGGAGGAAAATGGCTATGAAAGAAATTACCTACGCGGTCGCCCTGAACGAGGCGATGAGCGAAGAAATGCGCCGGGACGAGAACGTATTCTTTATGGGCGAGGATATCGGCGTATATGCGGGCGCCTTTGGCGTATCCAAGGGCATGATACAGGAATTCGGCCCCGAGCGGGTGATGGATACCCCCATTTCCGAAACAGCCTACATCGGCGCGGGCGTGGGCGCGGCCATCACCGGCATGCGTCCCATCGTAGAGCTGATGTTTTCGGATTTTATGGCGGTCTGCTATGACCAGATCATTAACCAGGCCGCAAAAATGCGCTACATGTTCGGCGCAAAGGTGAAGATGCCGCTCGTCATCCGCGCGGCGCACGGCGGCGGCACGGGCGCCGCGGCGCAGCACAGCCAGTCGCTGGAGCAGATGTACTGCCATGTGCCGGGGTTAAAGGTCATCGTACCCTCCACCCCGTATGACGCCAAAGGCTTATTGAAGTCCGCGATCCGCGACGACAACTGCTGTATCTTTTTAGAGCCCAAGCTTTTATACCGCACCAAGGGCATGGTGCCCGAGGAGGAATATACAATTCCCCTGGGCGTGGCGGACGTCAAGCGCGAAGGGAAGGACCTTTCCATCATCACATATGGCCGCCATGTATTGATGGCGCTGGAAGTGGCGGAAAAGATCAAGGCGGAAACGGGTAAGGAGATCGAGGTGCTCGACCTTCGCACGCTCTCCCCGCTCGATACAAGCGCTATCATCGCTACCGCAAAGAAGACAAAGAAGGTCGTTGTCGTACATGAAGCAACGGAATTCGGCGGCTTTGGCGGCGAAATCGTCAGCACAATCGTGGACAGCGACGCGTTCTATTATCTGGATGCCCCCATCAAGCGGGTGGGCGGCATGTTCTGCCCCGTTCCTTTTAACCCGGACTTAGAAAAACGCGTGCTTCCCGGTCCGGACAGGATCGAGGCGGCCGTTCGCGAAATTCTATAAAGGCGAAGGAGGAGTAAAGGTATGGCGTTTGAGGTCATCATGCCGAAAAACGGCATGGACATGAAAGAGGGCGTGCTGGTCAACTGGCTCAAGAACGTGGGTGATCGTGTGGAAAAGGACGAACCGCTCATCGAGATTGAGACGGACAAAATCACAATGGAAGAACCCTCCGCCTATTCCGGCGTGCTTCTTGCGCAGCTGGTTCCCGCGGGCACCACGGTGCCTGTGCTCCAGACCATCGGCTATATCGGTGAACCCGGCGAGAAAATTCCGGAAGCCGCTTCCGCTCCTTCCGCCGCTCCGGCGGTGAAAACCGAGGCTCCCGCGCAGGCGGCAGCGGCGGTTGCGCCCAAGCTTTCCGGCGAGGGTGTTGCTGCGACGCCGTATGCAAAAAAGCTTGCGTCCGACAACGGCATAGCGCTTTCTGATGTTTCGCCTTCGGGCAAGCACGGGGAAGTCGTGGGCGCGGACGTGGAAGCGGTGCTGGCTACCCCGCTCGCCAAGCGCATCGCGGCTGACAAGGGCATCGATTTAAGGACAGTTTCCGGCACCGGCGTTGGCGGAAAAATCACCAAGGAAGACGTGCTGCGTGTAGGCATTATCGAAGCCGTGGGCGACGATACCATCCTCCGTATGACTGGCATGCGCAAGGCCGTTGCCCGCAACATGGCGGAAGCCTCGCTCGTTCCCACCGTAACCGAAAGCACGGAGGCCGACGTCACCAAGCTGTTGGAGCTGCGCGCTTCCCTCAACGAAAACCGCGAAGAGAAAATCAGCATCAACGATTTTGTACTAAAGGCCGTCGCAAAGGCGCTTTCCCGGCATAAGAACCTCCTCGTGAGTATGAGCGAAGGCGATACCATAGTCCAGCATCACCACGTGAATCTGGGTATGGCGGTGGCGCTCGACGAAGGGTTGATCGTCCCTGTCATCGTGGATGCGGATCAGCTGGGCCTTGAGGCGCTTGCCTCTAAGGCGAAGGATCTCGCCGCCCGCGCGCGCAGCGGCAGGCTGCAGCAGAGCGAGTACACGGGCTCCACATTCAGCGTGTCCAATGTGGGCATGTACGGCATCACGTCGTTCACACCCATCATCAACCTGCCCAACGCGGCAATATTAGGCGTATGCGGCATCAGGGACGAGCTCGTGCTCAGAAACGGCCAGGTTGCGGCCGCCAAGAAAATGGGGCTTTCCCTTACGTTCGATCACCGGCTGGTGGACGGCGTGCCGCCCGCGCAGTTCCTGGTGACGCTGCGCAAGCTGCTGGAAAACCCGGTCGAAGTCATTTTATAAAACATGGATGGGGGCAGGGGTGAAAGTTTTCCTCCTGCCCTTTTTGCATAGGCAAAAGAAAGGATCGTTATGGCAAACGCAAGTTATGATGTGGCGGTAATCGGCGGGGGCCCTGCGGGCTATGTCGCAGCGATTAAAGCCGCGCAGCTCGGCGCGAAAGTCGTGATATTTGAAAAGGACACCATGGGCGGCACCTGTCTTAACCGAGGCTGCATCCCGACCAAGACCTATATCAAGACCGCCGAAAGCATTCAAACCATACGGCATGCAGGGGCGCGCGGCATTCAAGTGGACGTAGCCTCCCTTGCGGTGGATATGCCCGCCGTGGTGAAATACAAGGACGGCGTGGTGAAAAAGCTGACCGACGGGGTCGCAGGGTTGATCCGCAGCAACAAAATCGACTCCGTCAAAGGCGAGGCCGCCATGGAGGACGAAACGCACATTTCCGCCGGCGGCCAAGTCTACGAGGCGAAAAGTACCATACTCTGCGGCGGCTCGGTGGCTGGCGTCATCCCCATCCCCGGCGTGGAGCAGAAAAACGTCATCACCTCGGACGATATTTTAAAGCTTACAGAAGTGCCTAAGCGCCTCGCCATCATCGGCGGCGGCATCATCGGCTGCGAAATCGCGGTGGCGTTTGCGGCGTTTGGAAGCAAGGTCACAATCGTGGAGGCGCTCGATAAGGTAGCCGCCACATTGGACGGAGACCTTTCCATAGCCGTATCAAAATCCTTAAAAGCTGCTGGTGTCACAGTCATCACCAGCGCCAAGGTGGAGAAGATCGACCAGAACGGCGAACTGCCCGTGCTTATGGTCAGCGGCAAGGAGCCGATCGAGGCGGATAAGGTGCTGCTCTCTATCGGCCGCTTTGCGGATTTAAGCTGCCTTGGGAAGCTGAAGGATAAAATCAAGGTGGAGCGCAACAAGGTCGTCACCGACGACTATATGCGCACCAACATCCCCAATCTCTACGCTGCGGGCGATCTCGTATATGGCCGCGTCATGCTCGCGCATGCCGCGTTCAAAATGGGAGAGGTTGCAGCCGCGAACGCTTTAGGGCATAATGAGAGGGTAAACCTCAACTATGTACCCGGCTGTCTGTATACGTTGCCCGAGGCCGCCTCGGTGGGTCTTACGGAGGAGCAGGCAAAGGAAAAGTACGACGTCGCGGTAGGCAAATTCTACTTTGCCGCCAACGGCAGGGCGATCGCCTCGGGCGAAACGGAAGGCTTCGTCAAGGTGCTTGTGGATAAGCAATACGGCGAAATCCTGGGCGTACATATCGTGGGAGGGCTGGCTACGGAAATGATCACGGAGGCCGCGGCGCTCATGGCCATGGAAATCACCGCCGAAGAGGTGGCCAACATCATCCACCCGCACCCCACGTTCTCGGAAGCGTTCTTTGAGGCGGTGACGGACGCCTTGGGCAGGTGCATCCACCTTCCCGCCAAAAGGTAAATCAATCATAAAAGAGCAGGAGGTGAGGTTCCATGTCGATCAGCTCGGATCAACGGTATGCGCTCAAGCTGAAGGCTGCCTATTACCTCTATGAAAAGGATTATACCCAGGTCCAGGTGGCCGAAATGCTTGGGATTTCCCGCGTGACGCTGGGCAGGCTCATACAGGAGGCCAAGGACGAGGGCATCATCCGCATTGAAATTGTGGATGTGCGCAACACCTCTTCCAATACGTCGCTCGAATCCGAGGTCAAGGAGCAATATAAGCTGCTTGACGTCAGGGTGGTGGACTGCCCGGACGACGACCCCAAGGAGCTCATGAAACGCCTGGGGCGCGCAGGTGCGCGGCTGTTTGAGCAGTATGTGCGCAACAACATGAAGATCGGCTGTGCATGGGGGCGGACGCTCGAGTACCTGGTGGACAGCCTTGCGGAAAACAAGCATGTCATCAACCTGGAAATCGTCACGCTGCTGGGCGGCGCCGGCATCTCCTTCTCCGAAATGCAGCCCAACATCATGGCGCAAAAGCTGCTGGATAAATACAACGGGCGCGGCTATGTCATAAACGCCCCCTGCTTCTGCCGTACGATGGAGCTAAAGAATGCCTTGATGGGCGAGCCGCACATCCAGGACGTATTGAACCGCGCGGCTTTGACGGACGTATGCCTCATCGGCATCGGCGGCATGCCGGAAATCGGCGGCAATGGCCTGTATGAAACGGAAGCCGTGGACGAACTGCTGGAAAACGGGGCGGTGGGGGATGTGTGCGCTAATTACTTCAACCGGGATGGCGAAATCTGCAACACGAACATTGCCCGCCGGACCATCACCATAGACCCGAATATCCTAAAGGATATCAAACGGGTCATCGCGGTGGCCGGGGGTGAAAACAAAGGCGACTCGGTATTGGGCGCACTGCGCGGCGGGTACGTGAATACGCTAGTCACGGACGTAAAAACGGCGAAATACATCCTGAAAAATTCATAATTTATGGCATCGGCTAGGGCCCTGGGCGAAAACGCCCCGGGCCCTTTTGATATTTCGGTGCGGCTGGGGGGGGGCGGGCCCCCGTAGAGGTGACATATCGTTTGACAGAAAAGTAAATTTTATTACATCATGTAATTGTATTGGTATTTATTAGGACGTATAATTAGCGTACAAAGTTTACCTTATTTCAAGATTACCTGCGTTAAGCAAATAATAGGCATCTCAACGAAGTCGCGTGCAAGGATTAAAAGGATTAACCCAGAGACCAGATATAGCCGATAGATGGTAGGACAAAAGCGGTAAAACAACAGGAACTAGTACCGAGAAAGGAAGGAAATATAAATTGGGAGAAAAGAGCCTACTAAGCAAAATATTGTTATTTACTTTTGATTCAATAGCCTCATTTTTTATTGAATCATTTTTTGATATCATTATTTCGCAGAGTGTTAAGTTGAATAAAAAACGCAGATTAAAAACAATTCTAAAAGCATTTTGTAAAAAGCACATTAAAAATTTTGATATAAAAAACGAACCGCTTTTAAAACAAGAAATAGAGAATATATTTAAAATCATTAAGTTGTATTATTATGACCTTGATAATCCTATGCTGCCTACTATGCTTAATGATATTGTAAGTATTAACGACTTTTCCGCTGATGCTTTTTTCCCTGCCTTTATCGAATCTGTAAAAGATTTAAAAAAATATATATCTAATGATGATCTATCAGATATAAATGACCAGATTAAAAGAGATATTTTTAAAAGTATTAAATATCAATTTATGGGGCATATTGACACATATCCCGAAAATGTTAAAGAAACAATAAGTGATAGATCTTTTAATATTTTTGATTATAGATTGATAAAAACTTTCAAAGGTAGAGAAGGTGAAATAAAGGAAATAATTAATTTTTGTAGTGATAATGCTCTTTTTAAATGGTGGTTATTAACAGCAGACGGTGGTGTTGGGAAAAGTAAATTGTTGTTTGAAATAAAAACAAAACAAAATAGTTATAATTTGGAAAAATGGAAAATATTATTTTATGATCCGATTGATTTTACCGAATTTAATCATTTATATTATAACAGGAATCTTTTATTAGTTATTGATTATTATGCAAAGAACAGAACTGGAACTGAAAGGCTACTTAGGCAAATACAAAGGAAAAACAAATCAAATAAAATAAGAGTACTATTAATCGAAAGAAAATCATTTGAAAACCTAGTTGATTTCGACAAAAGTCATTTTTATGGTAAAAATCCACTCCAAATTAGACGGTTGAGTGATAAAGAGAATAAAGAGCTGGCCTTTGAATATTTGTCAGAGGTAATAGAAGACAATCCTAAAAAATACCATAATGCTGACAAAGAATTAATTGTTGAAAAGGCATTATCTGAATTAAATTGTGATAAACAAAAAAGACCGCTAATTTTATTAATTCTATTAAGGTACTATCTTGAAGAGACCTCTGGTAATATAGAAGACGCTTTTAACAAACATATAAATAAATACATGAATCATCTCGAATATTATTTTGGTGATAGTGAATTTTTACTGGACTCAAAAAGGTTGTTAGTATTAAGCACTATCGTCGGAACATTTCGTATTAATATTAATGCAGATATCAATCGAGGTAATTCGGAGTTGGAATGTAAAATCTTACATTCATTAATCAAGCATTGTAAAGGTGATAAAGAGAGAATTAATAATGTATGTAATTCATTGAATGGTACATATGCAAAAGATACTGACGATTTAATATTCAGCAAGATAGAACCTGATATATTAGGTGAAGCAGTTGTTTTAAATTATTGGAATGCTATGCAAGATCCTGATTTTTTCTATTTATTAGGCAGTGAAAGATACAAACAAGAATTATTTGAATTTGTCATAAGGCTTATTGATGACATGCAATTTGTAAAAATATACGCAAACTATAATTCGCTCTATAACTTTTTTAATGAACTATTTGAATATATATCAATAGAGTCCTTTTATGAGTTTGTGAACGGATTTGATGAAGCAATAAACAATGTATTGCATAAGTCGAGTAATAATATAGATGCTATTCATAGAATCTTCTATTTATCAATTTTATCATATCGTATACTAATGAAGTTAATGGATTTCAAAAAATCATATACGATTAGTAAACCTGTTATTATCAATTTTATAAATATATCTATAAAAGTATGCAACGAAACAGACAACAAGATATCAAAAAGCTTGAATTCTTGTTCGCAAATGGAAAAAGGAATTTTGCTGGATTTTCTTAAAAAGACCAAGGAAACAATCCAAAATATTATTCGATTTGAGGAGGCCATGAAATGAACAACAACACTATTGATGCCAAAGAGATAAAAAGCAATTTAAGAAGCCATAAAAAAGACTTTTCGTCAGGAATCCGAATTAAAATTGATAATGAGTTCTACTATTCTAATAATGTTTCAAATTCATTAATTATCGGAACAACGCAATCAGGAAAAACTAAAGGAATAATTAATCCCCTATTGTATTCAATAGCTGATTCCGAGGAATCAGCAGTTGTTGTTGATATTAAAGGGGAGTTGTGGGAAGCCACAAGCGGTTATTTTGAAACAAAAGGCTATGAAGTAAAATTATTAGATTTATATAATCCATCAAAGAGTTTTTCGTGGAACCCTCTTCAAATACCATATGAATCTTTTTTAGATGATAATAATGAAGAAGTAATACATTATTTATCCTCATTAGCTGAAAGTATATTTTTTGACTCATCTTCAAATGATGATTTTTGGTATTCAACATCGTCGGATTTATTTGTTGCATTAGCCTTATCTCTTTTTAAATCAGCACAATCAAAGGCTCAAATTAATCTACGAAGTATAGCAATCATGGGTGGCTGCGGAAATGAGCGTATTGGCTCTCAGTCCGTCTTGCTAGCGTTTTATGAGAGAAATCAAAACAGTGTGGAATACTTGTTTGCAAACGCTGTTATTAATTCCCCGCAAGAAACTCGGCAAAGCATATTTTCGGTTTTTAACAATAGGATTCAGCATTATTCATTGAACACAAAGCTTACACGAGCATTATCGAAAAGTGAAATTGACATTAAGAATTTACGAAATAAGAAATATGTAATTTTTATAAGAGGAAGTAGTATAGACAGAAAAACAAATTCACTAATTAGTGTGTTCATAAAGCAATGTTACAGTTTCTTATCAACATTAAAAAATGAGTATGTTAATTTTGTTTTAGATGATCTATGTGACCTGCCCGTTATTCCTGATTTGTATACAATGCTGTCAAATTCAGCATATTACAAATTTAAGTTCTATTTATCTGTAAACAGCTTATCAATAATGGAAAAAAAATATAGCGAAAATGTAATGACAGGAATAATGAATAATTGCCTTGATTGGTATATTCTGAATTGCTTAGACACAAAAAAAATTAGTGATGTTTTAGGTGATAATACCGCTAATATGTTAAGGGAATTAAAACGCGGAGATTCTTATGTATTTATAAATGGACTGAAAACATTTTATACACACTTTCAAGATTATAGTGGCTATTGTAAACAAATTAAAAGTAAAAGAATCAATGAATCAGCAGATTTGTTTAACATTGAAACCTTTGATATAAAAAGCGTTGTAAAAGGGAATTTCCCAGTTCCCACACATTCTTCTCTTGATCTAGATGATCTCGTCAAAAGAATTGACTCTAAAATTGAAGAATTGGAAGCAGAAGAAAGAGCAGAAAAAGAGAAATTGGAAGCAGAAGAAAAAGCAGAAAAAGAGAATAATAAAAAGGATGATACACCGTCGAAGTAACCAGACAGCATATTAGAATGAAATTTGATGTGCTATCCGATTTTTACTTCTCACAGAGGAATTATTATCTTTCGTGTAAGCTGCTTCCCTCGCAATTCATCGCGTGAGTTTTCCCACGCATTTTATTGCGAGGGTGACCGAAAACATATTACAATTGTTCAATTTACTGTAGGCACGAGATGCGCCGCAGAACACGGGTAATCGGCCCTTTCCCAGATGGCAATTCTGCCTTATGCTAGTTTGTGCCCGTCTGCGGCATGTCGCAGGTACGCGATGGGTACAAGAAGTATTGAACATGAAGCATCAGGAGAATCAGGCGGAACCCGTTTCTGCCGCCAGATGAGCGCCAAACCTATGGCCGTTCCTTTTGCGCATTATTCTTAACAGTAACAAACTCGCATTATGCTTATAATGGGTCTTTTCCCGCCAACAAGAACGACTGCCTCAGACCCACCCTCACCCCATCACCCCCGCATCCAGTCCCAACACATCCCGCGCCCTTTTGATATCCTCCGGCGTGGCCGGGGGAACGCCCGCAAGCGCGTAATCGCACCCCATCTGCTCCCATTTGTAGACCCCCAGCGTGTGGTAGGGCAAAAGCTCCACGCGCTCCACACTGTTTAGCGTCAAAATCAGGCTTCTTAAAGCGAGAAGCTCTTCCTCGCTGTCCGTCAACCCCGGAATGAGCACATGGCGGATCCACATAGGCGTTTTTTGCTCCGAAAGATACCGCGCGAACGCGAGTATCTTTTCGTTGGGCACACCGGTCAGCCGCTTGTGCAGGCTAAAATCCACCGCCTTGATGTCCAGTATCACAAGGTCGGTGACCGCGAGAAGCGGCTTGACCTCTTCCAGTTCGCAAAAGCCCGAGGTATCGAGCGCGGTATGAACGCCGTACCCTTTGAGCGAACGGAACAGTTCCGCTATAAACCGGTGCTGCAAAAGCGGTTCGCCGCCTGTGGCGGTCACGCCGCCGCCCGAAGCGCAGATGTAGGAACGGTACCTTAGAATAAACTTTACTAGCTCCTCCACCGTACGCTGCTGCCCGCCCGAAATTGTCCACGTATCGCGGTTGTGGCAATAGAGGCACCGGAGCGGGCAGCCCTGGAAAAACAGCACAACGCGGATACCCGGCCCGTCCACCGTGCCCATCGTCTCGATGGAATGGAGGCGGCCGGTCAACACTTCTTGTGTATGCGGCGCGTTCTGCGCGTTGTGCTCTTCTGTTTCTTTCATGTTACATCTGCTCGTGTATGGTTCGGTTGATGACGTCCAGCTGCTGCTTGCGCGTGAGCTTTACAAAGTTCACGGCATAGCCGGATACGCGTATGGTAAGCTGCGGGTATTTTTCA
>JAFABA010000190.1 GCA_023426265.1 Bacillota bacterium | reverse complement strand
CTTGATCGGCTTACTGTCCATATTCCCCGCTTCCATTACTTCTTGGCCAGGTACTTGCGCACGTCGATGGCCACGGCCAGTATGATGATCAGCCCCTTGATGATGTACTGCAGGTATGCGTTGATCCCCAGGAAGTAGAGGCTGTAGTTGATTGCCTGCAATATGATGCTGCCCATCACCACGCCCGGGATATTTCCGACGCCGCCCGTGAAGGAGACGCCGCCGATCACGCATGCGGATATGGCGTCCAGCTCGTAGTTGATGCCCGTATTCGCGCCTACGGACTGTACGCGCGCGGCTTCCAGGAACGCCGCGATGCCGTAAAGCACGCCCGCCATGAGGTACACCAGCATGATGGTCTTGGCCACGTTCACGCCGGAGACCGCCGCCGCTTCCTCGTTGCCGCCCACCGCGAACATGTTCTTGCCCAACGTCGTCTTGTTCCAGATAAAGTACATGATGGCGGCAAGTATCAGGAAGTAGAAGATCACGTATGGGATTTTTATGGTATCGGAAATTTTAACGGTGTTGTTCACAATATCTAAGAACGGCTGCTCGAATGTGGAAAGCGCCTGCGCCGAGCCGGAGGGTTGAGACTCGATATAGATACACGTCGTGCCGTAGGCGATGAGCTGCGTGCCCAACGTGATGATGAACGCGTGCAAATGCAGCTTCGCCACGCCGAACCCGTTGATGAAGCTGAATATCACCGCCACCAAAATGGCGAGCGCAAAGGGAATCCACAGGCTGACCGGCTCCGTGATCTGCGGGTACATTCTGGAGGCGTACTGGGTTGACTGCACCAGCGACGCCGTCACCGCGGCGGAAAGCCCCAGCACGCGGCCTATGGAAAGGTCCGTGCCCGCCAGCACAATGAGCCCCGCGCAGCCAAGCGCCAGAATACCCTTGGTGGAGGCCTGCTTGAGGATGTTGATGAAGTTGGAAAGCGTTGCGAATTTGGGCTCTATGAGGATGACCGCCAGGATAATGACGCCCAATATGAAATAGAGCGCGTAATTGAGCAGAAATTCGCCGATCTTTCTGTGGTTGACTTTTGCTTTTTCCATACTGTTGCCCCCGGTTCCCTAAACGTATTTTGCTGCAAGGCGCATGATGGTTTCCTGTTCGCCCTCTACCGCGCCAAAGTCTGTGCCCCGCTCCACGATGCCGCTCATGCGGCCGTTGCTCATGACGAGTATGCGGTCGCAAATGCCCAAAAGCTCCGGCATTTCGGAGGATACCATGATCACGCCCTTGCCGTCCTTGGCAAGATCGAGTATCAGCTGGTAAATTTCGTATTTCGCGCCCACGTCGATGCCGCGGGTGGGTTCATCCAGCAGCAGCACCTCGGGGTTTGTGAGTAACCAGCGCCCGATGATGACCTTTTGCTGGTTGCCGCCCGAAAGGTACTTGATGTGCGTCTTCTGCCCCGGGGTCTTGACCTTGAGGCTGTCCACCACCCAGGTGGTATCCCTGAACATGCGCCTGCCGTTTAAAAAGCCCACTTTGGCGTAGGAGCGCACGTTCGCGATGATGGAATTGAAAAGTATGTTCATTTCCGGGAACAGCCCCGTCGCGCGGCGTTCTTCCGTGATGAGCGCGAAGCCGTTGTTGATTGCGGCGCGGGCGTTTCTGTTCTGTATGGGCTTGCCGCGCAGCAGCAGTTCGCCGCCGCCCAGCGTGTTGATGCCAAAAAGCGTGCCCAGCAACTCCGTCCTTCTGGAACCGACAAGGCCCGATATGCCGAGCACCTCGCCCTTTCTTAGCGTAAAGCTCACGTCCGAGCAGGCGGGCGCGTATTTGCCGGAGATATTCTTTGCCTCCAGCAGCACCTCGCCGGGCGTGTTGATTTTGGGCGGGAAGCGGTGCTCCATATCGCGGTTGACCATGAGCTTGATAATTTCATCCGTGCTCAACTCAGACGCCGGGCGGGTCGCCACCCACTGGCCATCCCGCATGATGGTGACCTCGGAGCAGATACGCAAAATTTCGTCTATTCTATGAGAGATGTAGATAATGCCTACATTTTTCTGGCACAGCTTATTGAGTATCCGGAACAGGTGCTCCACCTCGTCGTCGGTCAGGGACGAAGTCGGCTCGTCCAGCACCAGCACCTTGGCGTCATAGGAAACCGCCTTGGCAATCTCCACCATCTGCCTTTTGGATACCGAGAGGGTATGGATCATGACCCTGGGGTTGACGTCAATCTCCAGCTCCTCAAATATCTTTTTGGTTTCATTGTACATGGCCTTATGGTCCACAACGCCATGCTTTCCGGGAAAGCGCCCCAGCCACATGTTTTCCATAACGTTGCGCCGAAGCACCTGGTTGAGTTCCTGATGCACCATGGCCACGCCGTTGTCGAGCGCATCCCGCGGGTTGATGAAATGAACGGCCTTCCCCTCCATTTTGATGCTTCCGGCATCCTTCTTATAAATGCCAAAAAGGCACTTCATCAAAGTGCTTTTCCCCGCGCCGTTCTCCCCCATCAGCGCATGCACCGTGCCGCCCCTTAACTGAAGCCGTGCGCGGTCGAGCGCCTTTACGCCGGGAAAGGACTTTTCAATGTCCATCATTTCAAGCAAGTAGGTTTCTTCCATGTTTTCACCAGCTTCCTGATTAAAAGGAGAGGCGTCCCATTGGGACGCTTCCATGGCGGAACGCCTCTCCTGATTGGTATACTAATCCGATGTTGCCGCTTTGTTACTCCGTGATCTTGGCGTACGGAATACGGATGGAATAACCGTCGGCCGCGAGCTGATAATCGGTGCCTTCCAGATAATCCTTGCCGAGCGCCTTGTTGACAGCGAGCGTAACGCAGGCTTTGCCCATGGCGTCGCCGTCCTGCTGCACGGTAGCCGTCATCTTGCCAGCCTTGATGGCTTCAAGCGCCGCGTCAACCGCGTCCACGCCGATAACCACGATGTTCGGGTCGCCCGCCACGCCGGTGTTATAGCCGACTGCGTTGAGCGCCGCGATGGCGCCCAGGCCCATCATGTCGTTGTTGGCGAATATGACTTCGATCTGGTCGCCATAGTTCGCAAACGCCGCCGTCATGGCGTCCTGTGCCTGCGCCTGGTCCCAGTTGCAAACGAGGGTCTCGCCCAGCTTTTCGAGTGTAAGGCCGTTCTTTTCGGCAGTCTCTACCGAGTACTGAGAACGGGCAATGGCTTCCGGGTTGTTGGGCTCGCCCATGAACATGATGTACTGGAGCTTGCCGTCGCCGTTCTTGTCGATGGAAGCGTCGGCCTTGTAGAGGTCGGCAAGGATCTCGCCCTGCATATCGCCCGCTTCACGCGGCGTGGTGCCGATGAATATGGAGCCGGGGTCCTTTATGACGGACTGGATGGTGTTTTCCACAGGCTCCTTGTTGTAGAACAGGTACGGTACGTTGGCGTCCAGGGCTTTGTCAACCAGGCTCTGGCCGGAAGCGACTTCCGCGAGATTGATGATGACAAAGTCCGGCTGGGAAGCAAACATGATGTCCGCCTGGTCGTTCTGGGTAGCCATGCTGTCGTTGGCGTCCTGCATTTCCAGATTGATCTTTATGCCAAGCGTGGTGCCGATTTCTTGGGCGTACTTGGTCATAGCGGTACGGACCGTGGAGCCGTAAGCATCGTCAAATTTCCATACGAGCACGCCGATGTTCAGTTCTGTGGGGGTCTCTGCGGCAGGAGCCTGCGGCTGTTCTGCGGGGGCTTCCGCAGCCGGGGCCTGGGTGGGAGCTGCGCTGGGAGCGGGCTGGGGCGTACAGGCCGCCAAAGACGCTACCAAAGCGAGTGCCATGAGGAGAGCAAACAGTTTTTTCATATGTTCCTCCTTGATATGATGTGTATTGTTTAAAGGGCAGCCCTGCCCTTTAAGCGCAAGAACGACCAGAACGGCATTCAATTTGCAATGTGTGAGAATGTTCAAAAACCTGCGGCTAACGATAAAATAAAGCGCAATACAGCAAAAGAAAATTTTAATGAGAAAACAAAGTGCAGAAACTTTACATTACGAAACATTAACGTTAATGTATTATACAACGGTAAAAAAAAATTGTCAAGTCCTATCGTTTTAGAAACATGTATTCCCTTATAAAAATACAACATACAACATGGGCTCATAATGGGCTCATACAGAAGGCTGCAAACGACCGCGCAGCTTTTTTGAGAAAGATCCGGCTATATCCTCTTTACGCTGCTTCTGCCGATCAGTTTGGTTTCAAGCGTCTTCTGGAGATACCCCTCCTGCGGATGGTCGGCACGGATGCGTTTTAAGAGCATACTGACCGCCTGCGCCGCAATCTCGGTCTTTTGGTTGTCGACGCTTGCCAGGCGGATGGGCAGCGGAAAATTGGACTGGATGTTGTCAAAGCCGATGATGGAGAAATCCTCGGGGATGCGGTAGCCTTCGTTCTGCAAATACTCGATGAGCACCAGGGCCACGAGGTCACTGAACGCGAATATCGCCGTAAAACGCGCGCCTTTTTTCAGGATATCGCTTATGATTTTCTGGCTGCCGCTGCCCTTGATGGGGACCTCGCAGATGAGTTCCTCCCGAACGGGGATGCCTGCCTCTTTGAGCGCATCGCAGTAACCAAGCCTGCGGTTCAATGCGCTCGAATTGTATTTTGGCCCCTGTACCAGCAATATGTTCCTGTGGCCGTTCTCGATCAGATACCTGGTGGCGAGATAGCCGCCCATCCGGTCGTCCCCCACCACAAAATCCGTTTCCACTTCTTCGGAGCGCCGGGCGAACAGCACAAACGGCACGCCGGACTCCTTTAAAAACTTCGTGTTGCGCTCGGACTGCTGCGCAGGGCACAGCAGAATGCCGTCCACATTGCGGTTGAGCGCGGTCTGTATGGCGAGGAATTCCGCATCGTCATCCTCGGAGGTGTTGAGGAGTATCGTGGAATAGCCGTGCCGCCTCGCGTTCTTCTCCACTTCCTCGGTCACAATGCTGTGAAACAGGTTGGAAACGTCGCCTACGATAACGGCGATGGTATGCGTATAGCCCGAACGCAGGCTGGCCGCAACGGTGTTGCCCATGTACCCCATTTCCCCTGCGACACGCTGGATATACGTACGCGTTTCCTCGGAAATATCCTGCATGTTCCTGAGCGCGCGCGAAACCGTATTGATGCTGAATCCGGTTTTTAAAGCGACGTCTTTGAGCGTTGTGCGGTTCTTTGTTTTAGGCGGCATATGCGAAACGATCACCCTCAGCAAAATATTGAATACTAAAATTGGAAGAATCCTGTAACCCGATGATAGCATGTTTGGTTCTGGTTGTCTAATGGTATCACATATCGCACCCCGGGTCTCTTCCCTCGGGACGCATTTTATTTGGCCGCGTACCGCTTTTTCGTGTATACTAAATGGCGGCGGAGCGTCCGCCGGATCAAACGAGTAAGAGGGTAAGGAACGAATGAAAGCAATCATGTATGGCGCTGGAAATATCGGCCGCGGTTTTATCGGCGCGCTGTTCTCGCAATCCGGCTATGAAGTAACGTTTATCGATGTGGCGGAGGCCGTAGTTTCCCAGCTCAACCGGGACAACGCGTATCCGCAGCGCATCGTAAGCAACGAAGGGTTTACGGACGTGCTCATCGAGCATGTGCATGCAATAAACGGCAAGGATGAGGAAGCGGCCGTAAACGCCATAGCGGAGGCGGATATCATGGCGACAGCGGTGGGCGTCAACGTGTTGAAATTTGTTGCGCCCCTGATCGCGGCGGGGTTGAAAAAGCGCTTTCTGAACCCGCGCCCGCTCAATATCATCATCTGCGAAAACCTGATGGATGCCAATAAGGTGCTCGAAGGCATGCTCAAGGAGTATATGACCGAACAGGAGCAGCGCCTTATGGATACATACGTGGGGCTGGTGGAAGCCTCCATCGGCCGCATGGTGCCCATACAGAAGCCGGAAATGCAGGATGGCAACCCCCTGCGCGTCTGCGTGGAAAAATACGATTTTCTGCCGGTAGATAAGAACGCGTTTGTGGGCGGCATACCGGAGTTACATAACCTCGTGCCCTTCTCCCCGTTTGATTTCTATATCAAGCGCAAGCTGTACATCCACAACATGGGCCACGCGACCTGCGCGTATCTCGGCCAGCTCGCGGGCGCCGAATACATCTATGAGAGCATCGCGCAGCCATATATCCGCCTTGCGGTGCACAGCGCCATGCTCGAAAGCGCGTTCGCGCTGTCGGCGCGCTACGGCATGAACGCGGGAGATATCGCCATGCACATCGACGATCTTTTGACCCGCTTCCAGAACGCGGCGCTGGGCGATACCTGCGCGCGCGTGGGCGCGGACGCGCGGCGCAAACTTTCCCCCGCGGACCGCATGATCGGCTCCGCCAGCCTGTGTTTAGCCGAACGGGGCGTTCCGGTGTTCATCTGCCTGGGGGCGGGCGCTGCGCTGCACGCGTTCCTTGCCCAGGAAAACATGGAACAGACGGAAAAGAACGCGAAAGCGGCGCTGCTGGAAGTCAGCAGCCTCACGAAAGACAGCGCGCTTTTGCCCGTAATACTGGAATTCTATGCGCTCTTTGCCGCGCATACACCGCTGGACGCCGTGCTCAAAAAGGCGGACGCGCTGCGCACAAAGCTGCGGGGGCCGATCATTTAGCCCGGGATATTCTTCCTTGCGAAGCCGTCCGTGGCCGTGCTATACTGATCGCAAATCAAATACAGAGGATTTCAGGTGCCGTAAGACCGGGATACCCCGGCCGGCTGAACAAGGAAGAGGGGTAAATTCCCCCACGATCCCGTCGCTGTAGAGGCGGAGCCTGCGTCAAAGCGCCACTGGGCAACCGGGAAGGCGGATGCGGACAAAGAGGCCTCGAGTCAGAAGACTTGCCTGAAACCCGGTGCAAAGAGCCACGAGGAATGGCGTTCGTACCAAGCCTTGCCGTATGATGCGGCAGGCTTGTCTTTCTTTGCAGCAGGCGTTTGAAATCCCCTTGTATTGTACAGGGGGTTTTTTATATGGAAAAAGGGCGGACAAGCAAAAAGCTATGGATACTTGCGGCTGTGGTTGTAGTTCTCATTGCGGCGTTCTTGCTGGTGTATCAGAACTTTGCCGCAAAGCCCGTCGCGGGGGCGAAAGAACTTTCCATATCCATATTCCACGGGGACGGCAGCGAGAAGGAGCTTACGCTGCATACGGACCAGGAATACCTGCGCGGCGCGCTGGAGGAAGAGAACCTCATTTCCGGAACGGAAAGCGACTTTGGGCTGTATGTGCTCACGGTGGATGGCGAAACCGCCGACGAGGGCAAGCAGCAATGGTGGATGTTCACCAAAAACGGCGAACAGCTCAATACCGGCGTGGATATGACGCCCGTGCAGGATGGTGAGGCATATGAGATCACCCTCAAGACCGGCTGGTAACATCCCCTATCCTGTGCGCAGCATCGCGCTGATGGGTGTACTGGGCGCGCTTTTGATTCTGGTACAGGTGGGGCTTGCAGTGCTGCCCAATATCGAGCTGGTATCGCTGCTTATTATCCTTTATACGCTGGTATTCGGAAAAAGCGCGTTTATCCCGGTGTTACTATTCACCCTGGTGGAAGGGCTTATTTACGGCTTTGGCATGTGGTGGTTGAATTATCTTTATATCTGGCCGATTTTGGTTATGGTTGCGCTGCTTTTTAAATCGCAGCGCAGTTCCATATTCTGGGCAATCATCAGCGCTACGTTCGGGCTTTGTTTTGGCGCGCTGTGCGCGGTTCCTTATCTCTTTATCGGCGGGCTGCCCTCCGCGTTCGCCTACTGGGTACAGGGCATCCCGTTCGATCTCTTGCACTGCTTCGGAAACGGACTTGCCGCACTATTGCTGTTTAAACCCTTGCTGAAGCTCTTTGAGCGGCTGGGCACCCGCATGCTTGCAGCGGAATAGCGCTATACCCAGTCGTTGAGCAGCACCATATGGATATGGTCCTCCCATATGCCGTTAATTTTCAGGTATTTGCGGGAGAGACCCTCGTTACAAAACCCCAGCTTCTCTGCGACGTGCAAAGAAGCCTTGTTTTTCGGCATGATATTTGCCTCGATGCGGTGCAGGCCGTAGTCTTCAAACATCACCGCGATGCCCCTGCCTAGCGCCTCCGTCATATATCCTTTGCACGTCTCCTGCCCATCCAGCTTATAACCCAAAAAGCAGGACAAGAACGCGCCGCGCACGATATTGGAAAAGCCGAACGTGCCGATCGCCCGATCCTCTTCCCCCTTTTTGAATATCCACGCCCGGAACAGGCGGCCGCTTTCAAAATCGGTCTGCTCCTGCGCCAAAAGCTCCCGTTGGCTCTGCAGCGTATAGAACGCTTCCTCCCGCACAGGCTCCCATTCCTCTAAAAACGCTCGGTTGCGCGAATAGTAATCAAGCGCCAGCTCCGCATGGGACGGGCCGAGTACCTTTAACAAAAGTCTGTCCGTTTCATATGCCGTATACATTGTATCCTCCAGACTTCATAATAGCCTTACAAGCATACAGACAATCTCTTTTCTTTGCAAGCTGCACTCTTTTAAAATTTCTTTTTTGTGTCAGGTTTGCTTGACACAAAACTTCGCCTCTGCTATATTTTCTGTAAGGTTAACCTTACACGCGGAGGAACTCCATGCAGAACCATGTCCGAGCGCTTCGGGAAGAGCGCGGCCTGACGCAAAAAGAACTGGGCGAAACCGTAGGCGTCTCCCGCCAGGCCATCAACGCCATCGAGACCGGCAAGTTCGATCCCTCCATATGGCTTGCCTTTGATCTGGCGCGCTTTTTCGGCGTATCCATTGAAGCGCTATTCCTGTTTCAGGAGGAAGATAGAAAATGATGCGTATATTCAGACACCCCGCCACCAACGCGATCTGCATCAGCATACTTACCACATTTTACAGCCTTATTTTTCTTTTCACCGCCGGGCACACGGAGTTCCGGCGTATGCTCTATTACGTCACGGAAAGTACGCACGCTCCCTTTTGGGGCAACTGGAGCGCGTTTCTTGCTGCCGGACATCACAGGTACATTGCCTGGGCAATGGTTCTGTTTACGCTTCTTATCGTGATCCTTCTGATTACCCGGCGGCGCCTCTATGACGAGTACCATACGGCCATACTCACGCAGTGCCTTTCGGTAGCCATCGTACTCACCATGATTGCGATTGCGCTTTTCTACCTGGCGATCTTAAACGACGCAAACGGAATCGTTGAGAAATTTACCTTCTTTGTTGCCCTGCATTGGGTAACCGTGGTATTGGCGGATTTGGTATACGTATTATTGTGCCGCTGGAGGTAGCTATGAAACTCCTCCTGATTCAGCCCAGAATGAATAAACGGCCGATGGATACGGACCTGAAAACCTGCATGGCGCCTTCTCTCGCGCTGCTCACGCTGCTGCAGCTTACGCCCGAAGGGCATGACGTTACAATCGTCAACGAAAACATGGAGCGCGTGGACGATACCGTTAACGCCGATTTTGTAGCCATCACCGTGACGCTGGACGTGATGCCGCGCGCCTGCGCAATTGCGGAAAAATTCCGCCGCCGGGACATCCCCGTGGCGGCAGGGGGTATCCATGTCACCTGCTGCCCCGAAAGCTGCCTGCCCTATTTTGATGCGATCTGCATCGGTCCGGCCGAGCGTGTATGGGCGAAAATGATCGAAGACGCGGCAAGTAAAAAGCTTCAAAAAGTTTATTGCGACATGGACGGCTTTCAGGGCCACGAGCTCGTCTCCCCGAAGTACGATGCAATAGATAAAAGCCGCTATCTTTATACGAATGTCGTCACCACCAGCCGGGGTTGCCCCAACCAGTGCGATTTCTGCTACAACAGCTCCAAAAACAGGCTGCACGTCCGCCGTCCGGTTGAGGACGTGCTCGCGGACATCCGGTCGCTCCATACGCGGCACATTTTATTTGTGGACGACAACTTCATCGGCGCCCCATCCTATACCCGAAGGCTGCTGGAGGAGATTCGGGGAATGGATCTAAAATGGAACGCCGCCGTTACCACACGCATCCTCTGCATACCCGATCTTCTTGACCTGATGGCGGAAACCGGGTGCCAGAGCCTGTTTATCGGGTTTGAATCCATCAACAATATGGCATTGGAGGGCGTGAACAAGGACAACCGGTTTGAGCTGTATGAGGCGCTTGTGGAGGCCATCCACAGCCGCGGCATCATGATCAACGCAAGCATGGTGTTTGGCCTGGACGGAGACGGCCCCGATACCTTTCAAAATACGCTGGACTGGCTGGTAAAACATAAAATCGAAACGCTCACCTCCCATATCCTCACGCCATATCCCGGCACGGAACTATACCGGCGCATGGAGGAAGCGGGGCGCATTACGGAGTATGACCTCTCCAAATACAACACCGCCCGTGTCGTGTTCCGGCCCGCCAATATGACGGCGGAGGAACTCTACAACGGGTATTTATGGATGTACAAACAGTTTTACTCCTTGAATAATATCATGCGCCGCATGCCGGTATTGAAACAACAGCGCAGATCCTACCTGCTGTTCAATCTGTTATACCGCAAGTTTGGGAAGCTCACATCGGCGCTGACGCGGATGATCCCCATGAACATCATCGGCCGCCTGGCAACGCGCATCTCCTATCAGCTTAGATAACAAAACGCTTTCTTTCTCATAAACCCCGATTGACAAAACTCCAGGCAGGAAGCGCCCAGGCATAACAAAACGGCGCAGCTTTCGCTGCGCCGTTTGTTATCGATTTTGCTTTTTTTATTTGGCCGCGGCCGCGGCGCTTGTGCCAGCCGCAATACCGGTGGACGCAGCCACCTGCAGCGCGCTTCCCGACATATACACCTGGGAATAATACGGACGGTTGGTCATCTCGCCCGCGGCATACAGGCCTTTGATGGCCGTTCCGTCGGCCATGAGGACTTCCATGGCTTCATTGGTCTTCACGCCGCCAAACGTTCCCATGTTGCAGGGGAAGTATTTAACGGCATAGAAGGGGCCCGTTTTGAGCGGGATGCACATCGCGGAGGCCTTGCCCAACGAATCTTCCCCGCCTTCGGATATGGCATTGTAGGTATCCACCGTAGCGGTCAGCTTCGCGGCATCCACACCGATGGCGGAGGCAAGCGCCTCAATGCTGTCGGCTTTGAATACGACGGCGTTGTCCACCTTGAGGCCTGCCGCCGCAACAAACGGCGCAAACGCTTCGGAGCTGTCAAAGAGCATATAGGAGCCGCCGGGAGATTGATATACCGCGTTGTTGTAGACGATGGCATAATGGTCCGCCTCGTTGGTGAAGCGCTCGCCATTCTGGTTGACGAACATGTAGGTGCCGTACCAATAGAAGCTTGCCATTTCCTGCACCGGCGTCGCAAGGCCAAGGCCGATCATCCAGGGGTCCTCATAGAGCGCCGCGCCCACGGCCTCCGCCATCACGATGCCGTCGCCCGTGTTGCCCGCGCCGGAGACGGAATACTGCACGTAGTCCGCAACCTCAGGCGTAAAGCGCTCGGTAAGTTCCTCGCTTCTGCCAAAGCCGCCCGTAGCAAGCACGACGGATTTTGCATGCAGCGTCACAGGGCCGTCTTTGCTTTCCGCTTTCAGGCCCACGACAGCGCCGTTTTCCACAATGAGTTCCTTTGCTGAGGTTTCAAGCAATATCTGTACGCCCAGTTCCTCCGCCTTCGTGCCGAGGAATCCGGTCAAAACCGAGCCGTTGCCTTCAGCCGCGGGGAAATGCAGGCGCTCCACCGGGTCCACGCCGAAGCCTTCCGGTTTGCGGAATTTGTAACCCAGTGAAAGCAGCCAGTCGATGGTATCGGAAGATTTTGCGATGAGCTGATCCACGAGGTTCCAATCCGGGTACATGCCCTGCTCGGGGCTGGTGGCCTGGCGTTCTTCCCAAAGTTGCTTCCATGCTGCGTCCGTATCCGCAATGCCTGCTTCCTTCTGCACGGTGGTATCCGTAGCGCCGAGGCCGCCGCCGGAAAGCGCGCTGGAGCCGCCGAGCATCGCCATTTTTTCCACCAGAATAACGTTCGCGCCGTCTTCCGCAGCCTTCACCGCGGCGGAAAGGCCCGCAAGGCCGCCGCCCGCAACGACTACGTCGGCGGTCAGTTCCGTCGCCTCGCCGTTGGTTTCAGCCGCTTTGGGAACGAGCGCCGCGGGGTCTGCGCCCGCCTGCACGATAGCATCGTTAACCGCGGCAATGATGCCGTTGCTCGTCATCGTCGCGCCGGAAACGGCATCCACCTGCGTGGATTGTGCGGAAAGTATGGCCGCAGGCAGGTTTGCGATCGCGGGATCGCTGATGCCTTCGGTTTCCGCATGCTCCGTAACTTCGATTGCCGTAATGGCAGCCTTGTCAAATGTGACGGACACCACAACATCTCCGTTCATGCCTTTGCCTTTGCCGGTGTAGGTGCCCGGTATAAACATACCCTGCTCCCCCGCCGCCGTGGGGGCGGGGGTCGCGGCGGGCGTGGGCTCTACTGCGCAACCCACTGCACCCAACAGCATCAGCGCTGCGAGCAGCAACGCGACAAGTCCTTTGCGTCTCATCTGGATTCCTCCCGTTTGTTAATTCACAATCAATGTGCATAGTAGATTATATTATATCACCTCATGCGATGCAAGCGTTTTCCGCAAAGCAGAACCGCCTCGTTTCATCACAGGAAATGAAACCTATATTATGAAAAACATAGATTAATACTACTATTTTACAATATGTCCAAATGAAGAGTTTGTCCAAAGAACAATAAAAAGGACGCCGCATGCAACGGCGTCCTTATTGATGTTGCTTATATCGATTAGAATATAGAGTACGTCAGGAACAGAATCGCGGACATGGAGGAAACCAGGGATACCACCGTGATCTGCGTGTTGATGGACGGGCCCGCGGTGTCCTTGAACGGATCGCCCACGGTGTCGCCGATAACGGCGGCCTTGTGCGCATCCGAGCCTTTGCCGCCGCAGTGGCCGGACTCGATGAACTTCTTGGCGTTGTCCCACAGACCGCCCGCGTTGCTCATCATAAGGGCAATCAGGAGGCCTGAGATGATGTTGCCCGTGAGGTAACCGCCGATCGCCTGCACGCCGCCGATAAAGCCGACAGCCAGCGTGACGAGTATCGCCACAAGGCCCGCGGGGATGAGCTCGCGAATCGCGCCGATGGTGGCAATATCGATGCACTTGTCATAGTCCGGCAGCACGCCCGGCTTGCCTTCCCTGAGGCCCGGGATGCTGTTGAACTGGTGGTGGATTTCCGTGACCATCTTCTGGGAGTTGCGGCTCACACCCATCATCAGCATGGCGGAGAACACGGCGGGGATTGCCGTACCGACCAACGCGCCGAAGAATACGAGCGGGTTCATAATGTTGAAGCCGACGTCCGCGCCGCCGTTTGCGACCACGATCTCCTGGAACGCGGCCAGCAGCGCGATAACGGTGAGACCGGCGGCGCCGATGGCGAAGCCCTTGGTGATGGCCTTTACGGTGTTGCCCGCGGAGTCGAGCTTGTCGGTCACTTCCAGCACTTCGTCGCCCAAGCCGCACATTTCCGCCACGCCGCGGGCGTTATCCACGATGGGGCCATATGCGTCGTTGGAGATGATCATGCCGACGATGGAGAGCATGCCGACCGCCGCAATCGCGATACCGAACATCGGGTAGCTGCCGCCCAGAGGTTCGCAAAGCTTATACGCGCCCAATGCCGCAACGCCGATACCGGCGAGCGCGGGGAAGGAGCTTAAGAGGCCGTAGGACATACCTGTGAGTATGGTGAACGCGGGGCCGTTTTTGCAGGCTTCCGCAACCTTTTCCACCGGCTTGCGCTCGTCACCCGTGAAGTAATCGCTTGTAATACCGATGATGACGCCCACGACCATGCCGAGGATAGCGGCGCCCCAGATGCGCCATTCAAAGCCGCTCAGAAGTACAGCAAAGAAGGTCAGCACCACATAGATGGCGCAGGTCAGGTACGTACCGCGGTTGAGCGCGGCGCCGGGCTTGCCGTTCTTGCCAATTTTGGAGAATAGCACGCCGACGATGGAAGCGAGGAGGCCCAACGCGCCGAAGCAGAACAGCAGGTTTTCCTGCTGGAGCGGGAGCGCGATAACCATGGCGGCCGCAATGGCAGCGACGTTGGAGTCAAACAGGTCCGCGCCCATGCCGGCGACGTCGCCCACGTTGTCGCCCACGTTATCCGCGATAACGGCGGGGTTGCGCGGATCGTCTTCGGGGATGCCAAGCTCTACCTTACCGGTGAGGTCCGCCGCAATATCCGCGGATTTTGTGAAGATACCGCCGCCTGCTTTTGCAAACAGCGCGAGGGAGCTTGCGCCGAAGCTGAAGCCCAATACGATGCCGGAGTCACCCGTGAGCAGGTGGAGGATTGCAGTACCCGCAAGCGAGATGCTCACCACCGCCATGCCCATGACCGCGCCGCCGCGGAAGCCCGCCATAAAGGAGGGCGCCACGCCGTGCTTCGCCGCAACAGCCGACTTGATGTTGGCGATGGTGGCGATGCTGATGCCGACGTAGCCCGCCAAAGCGGAAAGCGCGGAGCCGAGGATGTAGGCGCACATGGTCCACAGGTTGGTGGTCCAGTCGCCTTCCCAGATCGGCTTGGGGAAGAAGAGGATCAACAGGGCGCTGACGATTCCCACGAATATCGTCAAAACGCGGTATTCACGCTTGAGGAATGTGAAAGCGCCCTTGCGAATGAGTTTACCGATGTGCTCCGTGCCTTCTCCTCCAGGCAGCTTTTCTACCCAGCGGTAGAAATAGACCGCGACGACGATGGCAAGCGCACAGATGAAAAGAGAGATGACTGCCCAGTTCATAGGTATGCCTCCTGTAAAATAATGGATCATGCGCCCTTTTCTTATGATGCCAATATGCATATTTGGGTGGGGGCGCAAAAGGAATTCAATTTAACAAGAAACAATGTGAAAACTTGAAGCGGAATCGGGCGGATCTGCCATGTGTTATAAGTGCATATTATGCTAAGATGTCGCGTTGTATGGTTTTCTTACTTGCGGCTTGCATATTGTCAAATCCAAACCCATGTTATACTATAATCCCCGTTTGCGCACTTGTCCAGCATTATTTTTTTCATATTCTTTTTCCTTTTGTTCACAAAAAGTCATTTGTCGGCACACTTTTTTCGCATTCCCCCCTAAATATCCGAAATTACGGGACAAAAGAACTCCCCTCCCCCTTTCTTCTACCATCCGTCCGCATCCCCCGAAATTGTTTGCCATGAAATAATCAGCGATTATATGTTCCGGTATAAATCGGCAGGACACCCTATGGCTGCATGCCCTCCTCGTACATCATGACGCCGGTTCCGATCTTGCTTTTTATCGGCGTGCCGCCATGCATCATGCCATTGAGAGCGCTCACCTGCAGATAGGCCCATTCGGAGGGCTCGGCGCCCATTGCCACGGGGAAAACGTACCGCTGTAAAAGCTTCCGCTGCAAATAGATGGACCCCTCCGGAACGGCAAACACTTCCATATCCGTGCGGCCGCGTTCGGTGAGCGCAAGGAGCGCCGCCAGCGCAAGCGGAAACGTTTCGGCGTAGACGGCATCCACCGTGCCCTCCACGTAATCGTCCAACTGCTCTTCCATAAACGCTTTGGCGCGCTGCGGCCTTTTGCCGTCGTAAAAGCTTCCTTTCCCGAGCACCTTTCCTTCTTTGGCCGCCTCCCGGAACGCATCGTACCCCGGGCTGCCTTTTTCTTTAAAAAGTCCGATCAGCCGCACCGGCGTATCATGCGGGGGATAGTGAAGCGCCACGTCCAGGGCGTATTCCGCAGCGTCCTCCGTATTGTACCGAAAATACGAGGCGCCTAAAAATTCCTTCCCGTCCGGAAACAGATCTATGATGGATACCGGCGTTCCCTCCGCAATCAATTGCTCCGCCACCGTAAGCGACGTCCCCTCTTTTGCGCGCAGCATCAGGACGCCGTTATATGCATGCGCGGGGAGCTCTTCCGGAAGCCCTTCCGCCGCGTATTGCTGGGTAACGCGCCAATCCTGCCCTGAAAGCGCCTGCATCAGGCTTTCCACATAGGGCTCTATTTCGTCCCGCTCGCAATCCGCCAGAAACAATACGGAAGGCGGCGGTACAGGCGCGGGCGTGGGAACGGACGTGGCAGCCGGCCCCAAGGTGCCTTCTGGAGCGGGCGTATCGGCCGCCCTGCGGGGCAAAAACCTTGTACAGCCGCAAAGCAGAAACGCCATGAGGAATGCTATTAACCGGATGATGATGTTCTTTCTTCTAGGACGCATACCGTTAGCATACCAATTTTGGTACGGGTATAACCGCGGCAGCCGGAACTTTCCGGCCGGCAGCATGAGCGCAAAAAAACCGCCCCGAAAGGAGCAGCCCGTGAGAATTCGCTTTTTATGTTTTCTGTGCGCGTTGTCAGCATTGCTTTTTATTTTGCCGCGCAGCGCATATGCGAGAGACGAGCTGAAGAACACCGACCCCGAAAAATACTACATACTGCTTGACACCGTCAACCAGATCGTCACCGTATATGAAAAGGACGATGGGGGAGAGTATACCCGCATCGTGCGGCGGTTTTTATGCTCTACCGGACGTACGGAGCTGGACCCGGAGGACCCGGAGGACGTTGCCACACCCACGCCGCGCGGCATCTGGAAGATCGGTGGGCGGGAACGGTTTGGGAAATTTGCGAATTTTTCCGGCGAATACGCGCGGTACTGGACGCAGATCGTGGAAAGCGTATACTTCCACTCCATCATGTTTTCGCGCCGCAGCGTGAACGCCCTGCAGTCCTACCCGTACCGGCATTTGGGGCAGAACGTCTCCCACGGCTGCGTACGCCTGTATGTGGAGGATGCAAAGTGGCTCTATTATTACGCCTGCCCGGGCACGATCGTCAATGTCTCCACAACGGAAAAGCCCAATCCTTCGCTCAGGCGTGCGCTGCGCGCCAAACTTTCCTTCCATGACTATAACGCCATGCAGAAGGGCATTTACGATGAAGAAGAGTTGCCCAACCTGACCGCGTGGACGGTATTGGAAGGCGCCGACCTTCGTACCGGCAACGGTTCCAGCGACCGGCGAATCGCCAGGCTGCCGATCGACACGCCCGTGGAGATACTCCAGCTTGGAGATCCCTGGTGCAAGGCCAAATACAAAAAGCGGGAAGGCTACATCCGCACTGCCTATCTCACGCTTGAGGAAGGCATGATGGAATCGACGCCCGACGCGGACGTCATGCGCTACACCTCATACCTCATGGCCATGCCGGGCAGCGGCAGCCCGCGGCTGTTCAAGGTGCCCACCTACACCACCGTGCAGGTGCTCTCCTATGGCCCGGAGAATTGGGCGGAGGTGGAGGTTTGGGGCGTAAGGGGATACCTGCCCGTACGCGTTTTGGAAAAAGGATGGGGACTTCTTCCATAAGAAAAGGCAGCTGACAAACCCATCCGTTTGTCATTCTGAGCCGAAGGCGAAGAATCTGACTCTCGCTATAAACCCTTAATATAGGTGCTTCAAGATCCTTCGGTTCGCTCAGGATGACGGTAAAAAGAGCTTTGTTGATGAATAAAGGCCACTGACAAGTCCTGCGGACTCCATCAGCGGCCTTCTTATAGGTTAGACTTAACCCACTTTCTTCCCAAGCCGGGAAAAGAACCGGAACGTCATCGGCCATGCGGACCCGCCGATAAGCGTCATCAAAAAATACCTGAGCCCGTTCGCCGCGACGTCCCCGGCAAAAAGGGCGTTGAGCGGCGCTTTTAAGACGACGCGCGTGAGCATCAAAAGTCCCAGCCCGCCCAGGCATTTGATGACCTGTGCCCACCACACCGCCTGTACGGGAAACCTGAGATATTTGTCGTCGATCCACCAGATCAGCAAAAGCCCAAGCATCGCCCCTACGAGGGACCATACGCTTTCCTTGCCGTGCGCGTCGAACTCCGCTACGTTGGCGGCGGTGGCAGGAGCAAGCAGGAGATAGAGAATGACCGCGATGCAAAAAAGCATGCCAGCACCTCCCAGCACACGGATGGCACGCCTGCCGCTGTCCGCATAGCGGAAGGCATAATGCATCAATATGAGCATCAGTAAGCCCGCAAGCAGGGAGACGCCCACGTCCAGCGGCGTATGCACGCCAAGGTACATCCGCGAAAACGCGGTCAAAAGAATAATCACGGCAGCCGCAACCGTGACCCAGCGTTTTTTGAGCCACATGGCGACACCGCCAAACAGCATGGCGGCGCTTTGCGTATGCCCGCTGGGGAATGAATACCCGGTCGCCCCCTCCCGCGCGGCCTCCACAATGGAAAACGAAGGATCCCGCACCCACGGGCGCGGCAAAAGGAATATCGCTTTGAGCAGCTGGTTGAGCACGGTGCCTAAGAGGCCCATGTAGAACAGCCGAAAGCCCCACTTCTTGTCGATACACCAGATAACGATCAGCCCGGCCGCCATGAAAACCGTCTCATCGCCCAGGTAGGTAATACAGCCCATCACGCTGTCCCAAAACGGCGTGCGGATTCCGGCAAGCGCGCGCAAAACCTCCATGGTATCCCCTCCTGATCACACCGGATACTGCATCATTCTTTTATTATATTACATTTGTCTTATTATCAAGAGCAAATAAGCAATTGATGCAAAAAATCCTTTTTCTGGATTGGCATAAAAAAGAATAATGAAATTCCGGGATTTTCTTCCGAATCTCATTATTCCTTTTTATTACATTTGAAATTCCAAAGGGATTTCAGGATGAATTATTCAATTTTCATAGGAGGTAGGCGTAAATATAGCGTCGTCCTCCTCAAAGCTCCACTCGCCCGCCACGCCGCCATGGGCCGCGCCAAGCTCCAGATGCAGCATGGTGATACCGCAGTCAAGCATCCCGTAGCCAAAATTGTTGCCCGTGTTGCGCACGCGGATGTTTTCGCCTTCCACGATATACGCCCAGGGCTGCGCGTTGGTCGCCGAAGGCGCAAGCCGCGCGCACTCTAGCGCCAGCCGCTGCCACTCCGGCAGTTGCTGGAGTTCCTCCTGGGACAACCCCGTCAGCTTGTCGAGCGGCCTTCTCGGGCGGGCGGCATAGTTTTCCGCACTGACGCCCAAGGGGGTGATGCAGGTCAGTTCCTCGCCGGGTTTTAACTTTAGGACGGAAGCCGTGGCCTTTTTGTTGTACATGCCCAGCCAGCAGGTCCCAAGCCCAAGGGCGGTGGCCTCCAGCACGAACGCCTCGCCCAGGTACCCTACCGTGCGGTCGTCCGCGTCTTCGTCCTGAACAAATGCCGCAAACCAGCCGGTCCCCTTGATTTTCCCTGCGCCGAACAGTATGGGTGCGAACACCTTGGGGTCATGCCCGATGAGTATGCGCACGCCCCGGGCGGAAAGCTGCTCCGCTTTTTCGTACAACAGATCCAGATCGCTTTCGTCCGGCTCTCCCTTGTATTTTCGCACCGCAAAGCGCTGCCCAACGGCGGAATGCCACCGCTCCATTGTAAATGCCATACGTATCCCTCGATCCTTTCCCTTTATTGGGTCAACTGGCCATCATGCCCGTGCAGCACGCGCGAAAGGTACTGCCCCGTATAGCTTTCCTGAACGGTTGCTACGGCTTCGGGCGTGCCCGACGCAATGACGCGGCCCCCGCGGTCTCCGCCTTCAGGCCCCATATCTATAATATAATCCGCAGTCTTGATGACGTCGAGATTATGTTCAATAACAAGCACGGAACTTCCGCCTTCGCACAGGCGTTGCAGGATGCCCAGCAGCCGCTCCACATCCGCCATATGCAGCCCCGTTGTGGGCTCGTCAAGCACATAGAGCGTTCTTCCCGTATCCCGCCTGGAAAGTTCGGCGGCAAGCTTCACGCGCTGCGCCTCGCCGCCCGAAAGCTGCGTGGACGGCTGCCCGAGTTTGACGTACGTAAGCCCCACGTCGTAGAGCGTCTGCAGCTTTTTCGCAATCCGCGGGATAGGCGAGAAGAAAGAAAGCGCCTCCTCTACCGTCATTTCCAGCACGTCGTATATGGATTTGCCCTTATACTTAACCTCCAGCGTCTCACGGTTGTAGCGTTTGCCGCCACAGACCTCGCAGGGAACGTAGACATCCGGCAAAAAATGCATCTCTATTTTAATGATGCCGTCGCCGTGGCAGGCTTCGCACCGTCCGCCCTTGACGTTGAAGCTGAACCGCCCGTTCGTATAGCCCCTTAGCTTTGCGTCCGGCGTCATAGCGAACACCTCGCGCACCAAATCGAACAGGCCCGTATATGTTGCGGGGTTGCTCCGGGGCGTACGGCCGATGGGGCTTTGGTCGATATCAATGATTTTGTCGAGATATTCTATCCCCGTTATGCCGTCGCAGTCGCCCGGGCGCACCCGCGCGCGGTTGAGGTCGCGCAGCAGCGTCTTTTTCACCAGCTCATTGACCAGGCTCGATTTCCCCGAGCCGGAAACGCCGGTGACGCAGGTGAACACACCAAGCGGAATATCCACGTCGATCCCTTTCAGGTTATGCGCGCGGGCCCCCCTGACATGCAACCATTTTCCGTTAAGCTTCCTGCGCTCTTTTGGCACGGGGATGCTGCGTTTGCCGCTTAAAAACTGGCCGGTAACGGATTCCTCGCAGGCCATGACTTTCGCAACCTCGCCCGCGACCACGATATGCCCGCCGTGCTCGCCCGCGCCGGGGCCGACATCCACCAGATAATCCGCCTCGCGCATGGTCTCCTCATCGTGTTCCACGACGATGAGCGTATTGCCGATGTCCCGCATGTGCTTGAGCGTATGCAACAGCCTCGCGTTGTCCCGCTGGTGCAGGCCGATGCTGGGCTCGTCCAATATATAGAGCACGCCCACAAGGCCCGAGCCGATCTGCGTCGCCAGCCGGATGCGCTGCGCCTCACCGCCCGAAAGCGTGTTGGCTCCGCGCGAAAGCGTGAGATAATCCAGGCCTACGTCCACTAGGAAGCCGAGGCGCGCATCGATTTCTTTTAGTATCTGTGCGGCGATGATCTGGTTGGAGCTCGAAAGCGAAAGCCCGCCTAAGAACGAGCGCGCCTCCAGCACCGTGGCGTCGCTTAAATCCGAAATGTTCCTCTCCCCCACCGTGACGGCCAGGCTTTCCGGCTTCAGGCGCTTTCCGTGGCAGCTGGGGCAGAGCGTGTTGGACATGTACGCCTCGATCTCCTGCTTGGAGTAATCGCTCTGCGTCTCCTTGTAGCGGCGCTCCAGATTGTTGACGATGCCTTCAAACGGCGCGTCGAACGAACCCGAGCCGTATTCCTTTGAATAGATAATATGCAGCTTTTCCTTACCTGTGCCGTACAGGATGGCGCTGAGCGCTTTTTCGGGCAGGTCCTTCACCGGCGTATCCAGGGAAAACCCGTATGTTTCGGACAGCGCCTTAAAATACATGTAGCAGATGCTCTCGTGCGCGTCGCTGTGCCAGCCGGATACGCTAATGGCCCCCTGCTCCAGCGAAAGCGCGGGGTCGGGGACCACAAGGTCCGGATCCACCTTCAACAGCGTGCCGAGGCCCGTGCATGTGGGGCAAGCGCCAAACGGATTGTTGAACGAGAACATGCGCGGGGAAAGCTCCTCCATGCTGATGCCGCAATCCGGGCAGGCATAGTTCTGGGAAAACAGCATGGGCTCGCCGTCTATGATATCCACAAGCGCCAGATTGCCTGCCAGGGTGAACGCAGTTTCGATGCTGTCCGTAAGGCGGCTTTCGATGCCGGGCTTTATGACAAGGCGGTCCACGATCGCCTCTATGGTATGCTTGTACTTTTTGTCCAGCGCCGGTACGTCGTTGATGTCGTACTGCGTGCCGTCTACCCGTACGCGGACATAGCCGTCCTTTCGAAGCTGGTCCAACAGTTTCTGGTGCTCGCCCTTCCTGCCGCGCACGCACGGAGCCATGACTTGTATGCGTGTACCTTCCGGCAGGGCAAGCACCTGATCCACCACCTGGTCGATGGACTGGCGGGAGATCGGCTTGCCGCAGTTGGGGCAATGCGGAACGCCGCAGCGCGCGTAAAGCAGGCGCAAATAATCATGTATCTCCGTCACCGTGCCCACCGTGGACCTTGGATTATGGCTGGTGCTCTTTTGGTCTATGGATATGGCGGGCGACAGCCCGTCTATGGAATCCACATCCGGCTTTTCCATCTGGCCCAGGAACTGGCGCGCGTAGGCGGAAAGGCTTTCCACATACCGCCGCTGCCCTTCCGCGTAAATGGTATCAAACGCCAAAGAGGACTTTCCTGAGCCGGAAAGCCCCGTCATAACGATCAGCTTGTTTCTGGGCAGCGCGAGCGTGACGTTCTTGAGGTTGTGCTCCCGCGCCCCTTTGATGACAATCGAATCCTGCATGTAACCTTTTCCCTTGCGTAAATATTTGACCGGCGCACCGGTTGTATGCGTGTTGGGGACGATGGGAGCTTTGCTCCCAAACCCTCACTTCTTTTCTTTCACGAGAAAGAAAAGAAGCAAAAGAAAGCGAACGCTTTCAAGTAAGCGGCTACTTGCGCGTCCTGCCCCGCGCGGGCTTTTTGCTGCCCACAGTACCGGGCGCGGGCTTCGCGGGCGCAAGCGGCGTTTCCCCCTGCAGCGAACGGAGTTCATCCCTGAGCTTTGCCGCCGCCTCGAATTCCAGCGCTGCCGCGGCTTCGCGCATCTGCTGGGTGAGTATGGCGATACGCTTTTCCTTATCCTCCGGAGAGAGCGTCCCCGCGGCGTCCCTGACCTTGCTGGAGATTTCGAGCACATTGTGGATGGCCTTTGTAATGCTCTTGGGCGTAATGCCGTGCTCCTCGTTAAAGGCCTGTTGCCTGGCGCGGCGGCGCTCGGTTTCATCGATGGCGCGCTTCATGGAAGGCGTGATGACGTCCGCATAGAGGATGACGCGGCCCTCCACATTGCGCGCGGCGCGGCCGATGGTCTGAATGAGCGACGTATCCGAACGCAGGAAGCCCTCCTTGTCCGCGTCGAGGATGCAGACCAGGCCCACTTCCGGCAGGTCCAGCCCTTCGCGCAGCAGGTTGATACCCACCAGCACGTCGAATTCACCCAGCCGCAAATCGCGTATGATCTCCATGCGCTCTATGGTCTCGATATCGCTGTGCATGTACCGTACGCGGATGCCCATGCCGTCGAGGTATTCCGTCAAATTTTCCGCCATGCGCTTGGTCAAAGTGGTAATGAGCGTTCGGAATCCTTTTGCCGCGACCTGCCTGACCTCGCCCAAGATATCGTCCACCTGGCCTTTGACGGGGCGGATGGAGATTTCCGGGTCCAC
>JAFABA010000129.1 GCA_023426265.1 Bacillota bacterium | reverse complement strand
TTGTAAAGGAGGAACGTCAGGGTGCCGTTCGCCACAGTCTTGATGGCGTTGAAGGGTATGATGATGGGAGCGAGCATATCCACCACCGCCTGGCGCGGCACGCCCATGAAATGGACGGTGAATATGAGGTTCAAGGGGATCATCATCAGAATCATGCCCAGCGCCCCGGAAAGCAGGCCTGCGACCGCACCCTTGCGGGAACGCCAGCGGCTGTAGATGAGCCCCGCTACCAGCACGAACGTACCGGTCGCGCAAAAATGCATCAGCGCGCCGATCCATCCGCTGGCCGGGGAAATGAGCAGCCATTGGAGCACGCTCACCACGGCGGTAAGCGCCAGCCCCCACAGCGGGCCGTAGAGGAATGTGCCGATCAGTATGGGGACGTCCGCCATGTCATACTCCAGGAACGTCGCGCCGGGGAAGATTGGGAAATGGATGAGGTAGACAAGCAGCAGTGAAAGCCCCGCCAGCATCCCCAAGTGGACCAATCTGTTTGTGTTTTCCCGTTTCATGTTGCAACCACTCCGTTTAAAAATGTATGCTTCCCGGCTTTTCACGTACCAGAGCAACCGAAATTGCTCTAAACAGCGGGGCACAAAAAACGCCCCGCTGCTGCGGCGCGTTGTGAAAAACAAGTGCGGCGATCAATAATAATCCGTCGCGCTTCTTCCATCCGGACTATACCGTCGGCGCCAAAATCTCATTGGCTCAACCCTGTAAACAGGGGTCGCGGGCTTAGCGAAGCAGGATTTGTGCCCTGCCGCATCACCGCCGGTGGGGAATTACACCCCGCCCCGAAGCATCATATATATTTTAGCAGGGAGCACGCCGTTTTGCAAGCGTTAGCGATAAATTGGGACATTCCCCGGATGTAGGCGCGACGCCCCGGCACGCGTTATATAACCGCAATTGATACGCGGGACGCCGAGGGCGGCGTCCCCTACACCATCGTATGCACCTATTGCCCTGCATCCCGCACAGAGGGCGCAGGGAATTTTACCGTGATTGTCGTACCCCTGCTGACAGCGCTCTCTAAGGAAAGCTCCGCCCCGTGCATCAGCGCGCCGCGCTTGACGATGGCAAGGCCCAGGCCTGTGCCGCCGGTCTCCTTGGAATGGCTCTGGTCCACGCGGTAGAACCGCTCGAACACGCGGTTTTGATGCTCCGGCGGGATGCCGATGCCCGTATCGGACACCGCGACGTGGACCCGCCCGTCCGCCTGCGGCTTCACCGCAAGCGTCACGCTGCCGCCCGGCTTATTATAACGGATGCCGTTGTCGCACAGGTTAGAGAGAATTTCTTCCAGCACCTGTTTTACGCCGTCGATTTCCGCCCGCTCCCCTTCCACGCACAGCGTAACGTCCTGCGCCTGCGCCACGGGAGTAAGCCGTTCTTTTACGCTGTGCGCGAGTGCGAGGAGTTCCACGCGCTCAAGAGGCAAATCGCCCCCGCCTTCATCCAGGCGGGAAAGCCGTATAATATCCTCCACCAAAGCGATGAGCCGCGTGCTTTCCTCATGGATGCGCTGCGCAAAGCCTTGCATGTCCTCCGGCCTGACAAGGCCGTCCTTCATGATTTCCGCATAGCCGGAAATGGAGGTGAGCGGCGTCTTGAGCTCATGCGAAACGTTGGCGGAAAACTCCCGCCGCATGCGCTCCTGCTCCTCCCGCTCGGTAAAGTCCATAATCAGCACCACCACGCCGGTAACCGCCGCGCGCTCGCGCACGGGGCTTGCGATAAGCTGGTAGCTTCGCCCGTTGAGCCTTATCACCTGTTCGGCGGGGACGCCTTTCGCCGCCTGCTCCACCGCGGACTGCAGCTTAAAGTTGCGGTCCACCGTGAGGAGATGCTTGCCCGTGCAGGTCTTGCTGTCCGCCCGGAACAGGCGCTGCGCGCTGCGGTTGATGGTGAGTATGATACCGTTCGCGTTGAGCACTAGAAGCCCCTCGCGCATGTTGTGGGCGATGGCGGAAAACTCGTCGCTCCTTGCGGTCAACTCCCGCATCTGGGAGGCGATTTGCCGCTTTTGCGCCTCCAGCCGCGATAACAGCGGGGAAAGCTCGTCGTAAATGTCGTTGTTGAGCGGATCATCGAGATTCAGCGCGTTGAGCGGAGAAATGATGTGCCGCGTCATGCGTTTGGCGAGCAGCACGCAAATAATGAGCGTCAAAACAAGCGTACCGACGGCCGCGGGCAGCATCCGCCACAGCACCCCCCAGACGCTTGCCTGCGTATCCGCAAGGCGCAGGACGTTGCCATCCGGAAGTTTTTTGGCATAATAGAGCGTTTCCTTCCCTATCGTTTCGGAGGGCCGGGCGCTCTCCCCCATTCCTACGCTAAGCGCCGCGATAACCTCCGGCCTGTCGCCATGGTTCTCCATATTCGCGGCGTTCACACTGCTGTCGTACAGAACCGTACCGTCGGCGGCGATCAGCGTAATGCGCGTATCGTCCACCCGTCCGGCCTGATTGAGGTACGCCTCGTCGCCCATCAGCCCCATGCCAGCCGAGACATAGGCCGCCTCGCTTCTCTGCTCCTGCCGCAATTGCCCGGTCAGCACGCCATAAAACACGCCGAGCGTCAAAAGCGTCAAAATCAGCACAGAAACGAGCGAAAGCAGCACCATGTAGCGGTTGACGGTTTTTTGCATATTACTCCTTTTACAGCGTGTCGATAGACCCTGCCGTTTGTCATTCTGAGCCGAAGGCGAAGAATCCGGCTCCCGTACAACCCTAATATAGGCGTTTCAAGATCCTTCGCTTTGCTCAGGATGACAGTAAAGCGGTTTATCGATGGGCTGCTTTACTCCTTTGCGCGGTATCCCACGCCGCGGACGGTTTCGATGATATATGCGCAGTCCCCCAGTTTCTGCCGCAAGGTCTGGATATGCACGTCCACAGTGCGTGTGCCACCCGCGTAATCGTACCCCCAGACGGCGGTTAAAAGCCGGTCCCGCGTGAACACGCGCCCGCGGTTTTCCATGAGGAACCTGAGCAGCGAAAACTCCTTGAAGGAGAGGATGACGTTTACCCCCGCGCAGGCGACGGTATGCTTTTCCGTGTTCAAAACCAGCCCGTCGATCGACAGGATATCGGTCAGTTCCTTGGGGGAGGAACGCCTGAGTACCGCCTTGATACGGGAGATCAGCTCCATCATGCCGAAGGGCTTTGTAATATAATCATCCGCGCCATTGTCCAAGCCAGTCACCTTATCGTACTCCGCGCCGCGGGCGGTCAAAAGGATGACGGGAATGCCTTTTGTAAAATCCACGGAGCGCAGCCGCTTTAATATGGAGATCCCATCCTCGCCGGGCAGCATCACGTCCAATAAAATCAGCTCGGGCGGCGCGTCGTTCATGGCCTGCCAGAATTGTTCCGCGTTTTCAAAACCGCGCGCCACAAAGCCGGTCTGCGCAAGCGTATAGAGTACAAGCTCCCGGATATTGGTTTCGTCTTCTACATAATAAATCATGCCGTCTCCCTCTTTGCCCTCTGTATGCCCTACTCCTCGTCCATTTCCGACGACTTATGGACGCCGGTAATGGAAAACAGCACCCATTCGGCGATGTTTACCGCGTGGTCGCCAATGCGCTCCAGATATTTTGTGATCATAAACAGATCCAGCGCATACTCCGCCGTGCGCGGGTCCACCGTGAAGCGCTCAATCAGCTTGCCTCGCACCTGCAGGAAGCGTTCGTCCACCTCGTCGTCCGCCTCGATGACCTCCCGGGCCAGCGCCTCGTCCCTGCGCACGAACGCGTCGATGCTTCTGGTGACCATGGCGATTGTGGCATCCGCCATCAGCGGGATCTCCTCGGGCTGAATCTGATTAAAATCATTATCCATGACCAGCACGATTTCGGAAATATCCGCCGCCTGGTCGCCGATGCGTTCCATATCCGTAATCATTTTGAGCGCAGCGGAGATAAGCCGCAAGTCCCGCGCCACAGGCTGCTGCTTCAACAAAAGCCGCAGGCACAGGCCTTCGATACGGCGCTCTTTTTCGTCGATTTCATGGTCGAATTTGATGGCCTCTTTCGCAAGCTGCGCATCGTGGGAGCGTAACGCCGCGCAGGCGTTCTGGATGGCCTGCTCAATGAGCCCGCCCATTTCGATCAGCTCTTTGTTGAGCTGCTCCAGCTGTTCGTCAAATTTATTGCGCATCAGCCAAACCTCCCCGTAATATAATCCTCTGTCCGCTTATCCTTCGGCATGGAAAAGAGCCGCTCCGTCTCCCCGTATTCGACAACCTCGCCCAGCAGGAAGAACGCCGTTTTGTCCGAGATGCGCGCTGCCTGCTGCATGTTGTGCGTTACGATGATTATAGTATATTTTGACTTTAATTCCACGGCAAGATCTTCTATTTTTGAAGTAGAAATGGGATCAAGCGCGCTTGTCGGCTCATCCATCAGCAGCACTTCCGGCTCCACCGCAAGCGCTCTGGCGATGCACAGGCGCTGCTGCTGCCCGCCGGAAAGTCCAAGCGCGCTTTTTTTGAGCCGGTCCTTGAGTTCGTCCCAGATGGCAGCATTGGTGAGCGACGTTTCCACAATATCGTCCAGCTTGGCCTTGGCGCGTATGCCGTGCGTGCGCGGGCCGTAGGCGATATTGTCGTATACGCTCATGGGGAATGGGTTGGGCTTTTGAAACACCATGCCCACGCGCTTTCTGAGCAAGTTGACGTCCATGCTGCCGTAGACGTCCTCGCCGTCAAGCGCCACCCTGCCTACGATCCGGCAGCCTTCCACCAGATCGTTCATGCGGTTAAGCGTCTTTAAAAGCGTGGACTTGCCGCAGCCGGAAGGCCCGATAAACGCGGTGATCTCGCGTTCTTCCACGGACATGCTCACTTTTTTAAGCGCCTGAAACGATCCATAATAGAGATCTAGGTCTTTTATATCAAATTTAATATGCTTTTTTTGCTTTTCCATCGCTTTTCCTTTCGCCCTGGTCTTATCCCTTTGATGTCGCTCGCTAGCCCCAAGCCAGGTCTTAAGCTAGCTCCCGTTGCGCTTGATCAGCCTGCGCGCAACCATGGAGGAAAGCGCATTGATGCCGACCACCACAATGAGCAGCACAACCGCCGTCGCATATGTCTGGTTGATATGCAGCCCCTCGCGCGCGAGCGAGTACATATGCACCGAAAGCGTGCGGGTGGAGGTAAATACGTTTTCCGGCACTTTTGCCACGGTGCCCGCCGTATAGATGAGCGCCGCGGTTTCCCCCACAATACGGCCGATGCCCAGTATGATGCCCGCGAGTATGCCGGGTATCGCCGCGGGCAGCACAATGGAGAATACCGTCCTTAAGCGCCCCGCGCCCAGGCCGAAGCTGCCTTCGCGGTACATGTCGGGAACGGCTTTTAACGCTTCCTCGGTGGTGCGCATAATGAGCGGCAGTATCATGACCGCCAGCGTAAACGCGCCGGCAACCAGGGACAGGCCCCATTGCAGCCGGGTAACAAAGAACAAAAGGCCAAAAAGCCCATATACGATGGATGGAATTCCCGCGAGCGTCTCTGCCGTAACGCGCACTACGGAAACGAACTTGTTCCCGCGCTTTGCGTATTCCACAAGATAGACGGCTGCGAATATGCCAAGGGGCGCCGCAATAATGAGTGAAGACACCGTCATGAGCACGGTATTGATAATGGCGGGCATCATGGATACGTTATTCGACGTATACTTCCATGCGAACAGATCCGGCGTGAGATAAGGCACGCCCTTAATTAAGACATACCCGAGCAAAAACAGCAGCACAGTCACGGTGACGACAGCCGCGAAATATACAAGCGCCCTTAAAAATACCGCTGTCTTCCTGCCCGGATGCGCTACGGTCTTATAGTAAGAAGCATTCGTTCCCGTCATAGGTTCGACCTCCTTTTCAGCAGGGAAAACAGCCCGTTGATGAGCAATATGAATATAAAGAGCACCACGGCTGTCGCGATAAGCGCCTCGCGGTGCAGATCCGCAGAGTAGCCCATTTCGATGACGATATTCGCCGTGAGCGTGCGAAGCCCTTTCAGCAGGCCTGCGGGCATGCGCGCCTGGTTGCCCGCCACCATGATAACGGCCATGGTCTCCCCTACCGCACGGCCCATGCCCAATACCACCGCGGCAAAAAGCCCGGATTTTGCGGCGGGCACCAGGGTGGAAAACACACTGCGCTCATGCGTTGCGCCCAAAGCGAGCGAACCTTCGTAGTAGGTTTCCGGCACGGCGCGAATGGCGCTTTCCGCCACGCCCACAATGGTGGGCAATATCATAATGCCCAAAAGCACCGACGCCGTCAACATGGAGGCGCCGCTTCCGCCAAACTCCTCCCGTACGAAAGGTACGATGACCACCAGGCCAAAAAAGCCGTATACCACCGATGGGATGCCCGCCATAAGCTCAGTAGCCGGTTTTAACACGCGGTAGAGCCAGCGCGGGCAGAAGCGCGCCATGAATATGGCCATCAGCAGCCCGATGGGCACGCCTACGAGCATGGCCCCGGCCGTGACATATACGCTGCCCACGATCATGGGAAATATGCCGTAAATATCGTTACTCGGCCTCCAGGTTTGCCCCAGAAGAAAATTGGCCGGTCCGATTTCGAATATGGCCGGCAGGCCATTGGCAAACAAAAATATGCAAATGAGCCCTACGGCGAGAATGGAGGTGGCCGCCGCCGCAATGAACACGGCTTTCATCGCCGGTTCCTTCCATTTTTTCATGAACATTCCCCCGTTTTCTTTCCTTAGGATGCGGCGTCCGCATATACACCGGACGCCCGTTTTATGCCGCGACGCGGCCTAAGGGACGCTGCCCTGATTGATCTTATTGTACGCGTTTGCCGCCCGAAAACGCGGGGGCGTTTTCCGGGCGGCAGTTAAGTGCCATACGCTGGCGTTTATTGGATGTTCCCGTTACGCAACCTCGCTCCAGCTGAGGACTTCGCCGGTGAAGATGGCGCGGATCTGCTCGGAGGTCAGGTTGGTGAAGGTGTTTTCATTGTTGACGATGATCGCGATACCATCCATGGCGATGACGGTCGGGGTGAGACCTTCGGCAAGCTCGCTGTCCTTAAGTTCACGGGAAGCCATACCGATGTCGCAGGTACCGTCGATAGCGGCCTTCATGCCGGTGGAAGAGTCGCTCTGCTGGATCTCGATGGTGACGTTGGCGTTGATGGCGGCATACGCTTCAACCAGTTTTTCCATCAGCGGAGTGATGGAGGAGGAACCGGCGACGACGATCTTGCCGGAAACATCGGCGGGAGCGAACGCTGCGGCGGCTTCATCGATCTTGATGTATTTGTTGCCAAGAACGACTTCCTGGCCTTCCGCGCTCATGATGAAGTTGATGAAATCCTGAGCGGCCGCGCTCACTTCGCCCTTGGTGGCGATATTGAACGGACGGGAAACCTTGTAGGTGCCGGACTTGATGTTTGCAACGGTGGCGTCAACGCCATCCACCTGCACGGCCTTCACGGTATCGTTGAGGGAACCCAGGGAGATGTAACCAATGCCGTAGGGGTTGCCGGCGACGGTGGTAAGCATGACGGCGGTGTCGTTGGTGATCTGCGCTTCGGCGGTGGTCATGTCAACGGCTTTGCCGTCTGCATCCTTGACCTGAACGCCCATGAGTTCAATGAACGCGCCGCGGGTACCGGAACCCTCTTCGCGGGAAACAACGACGATATCCTGGGTGGTGTCAAAGCTGGGTGCGGGTGCTTCGGTCGCTGCAGGCGCTTCGGTCGCTGCGGGCGCTGTGGGCGCTTCCGTTACAGCGGGGGTCTCGGCCGCAGGCGCGCAGCCCGCGAACGCAGAAAGCACGAGCAGCGCGCTGACTGCTAAGGTTACAAACTTTTTGATTGCTTTCATGAATACTTCCTCCAATTCGATTTCATTGCAAGCATACATCCCGATTGTTATACGCCAATATTAGAATTATCAAATCTATGTAAAACCCTCCTGTAAGCCTTTGCATCCCTTCCGTGCTTCATACAACGGCATTTATGGTAATTTAAGGGGGTCTCATAGGCGGATCTGCCTTAACAGAATGTACGCAGGGGAAATCGGCCGGACTGGATACCCATGCATCCCTATGAAAAAACCTGTTTTCTGCGCGCCATATATTAAGGGAGCAAGTCGAAATGCCGATATAGAGAAGAAATGCGCCGTTCATCCGCCGCCGCGGATTTCCCATTTATTTTGTTTCAGATTATATGAGGGGGTTCACCAGGTGGACAAGGAAAGTATTTTCGCAAAGCTCTCCCGGTTAGCGGCCAATGTATTAGTCAAAAAGCCCGCCCCGGAAGAACGTCTCTCTGAAAAAAAGAACGATGCTGAAAAGCCGATCAAAGAAATAATCAACCGCGCATTAAAATGGATGGGCGCGCTGTTTGCTTCCATAAAAGCGAGCATCCTCAAAAACCGGGGCCGCGCAAAGGAGGCTGCGGTTTCCCTGTTCCAAAGCATCGGCGGAAAACTGCTGCTGTTTGTGGTCCCCGTTTTGATTTTAGCGGTTGCCGCAAGCACGCTCCTTGCGACGACGAGCGGAAACAAGATTGCCGACCAGATTATGGACGAGCAGATGAACCGGGCATACGCAAGCTTTTCCAAGAGCCTGGAAGAGCAGGTGCTTACATGGCTGGATAGCGTTACGCAAAGCGCGGAGGACCCCCGTTTCGTAAAAGAGGTCACTGCGCAAAGCACCGAGGGAATCGCCGCTTATCTGGAGGAATTTGAGCTGGGCAGTTCCGGCTTTGTGTTTGTGACGGACAGGCTGGGGACCGTGCTCTATTCCGCCAGTGCCTATTATAAAGAAGGAAGCAGCCTTGGGGAGCAGCCTTATATCAAGGCGGCGTTTGAAGGGACTCAGGATATCCGCCTAACCGCAGATCCCAACGGGAATATCTACCGCCTCGCCGCGGTGCCCATTCGAACGGATAGCACCGGAATCGTGGGATGCATTGTGGCCGGGTATTATTACAACGACTTAACGCTTCTGGATAACCAAAGGGCGCTGCATGGCGTCGACTTTACCGTATTCAAAAACAACATGCGCTGGGCTACGACCATCGCAAAGAACAATGTGCGCATCATCGGCACCACGATGGACCCCGAAATCGCAAGGATTGTCCTTCAGGAGAACAAAGAATACGTCGGCCGCGCGGTTATTGCGGATATGGAATACGCCGTCAAATACGCGCCGCTCGCAGATAAAGAGGGTACGGTTCTTGGCGCCCTGTTTGCCGGGCTGCCGGTTGGCGAAATTGAACAGGCGCGCGCGGACGCGATACGCAACACCATACTGGTTTCCATTGTGCTGATTGCGCTTTCGGCTGCGGGGACGCTGCTGTTCATACGCAAAAACGTGCAAAAGCCCCTGTTGGCGCTCAAAGCCGGAGCGGAGGAGCTTTCAGAAGGCAACACCGGCTTTGTGCTGGAGGTAAAAAACCGCAACGACGAGGTGGGCGCGCTGACGCAATCCTTCATGACCGTATGCGGTTCGCTGCAGGCCATGGTTGCGGATACGAATTCGCTGGTGCAGGCCGCGCTTGCGGGTGAACTGAAAACGCGCGCAGACGCCGACAAGCACAAGGGCGACTTCAAAAAGATTGTGGAGGGCGTCAACCACACGCTCGACGCCATGACGGCTCCCGTGGAAGAGGCAGCCGACGTGTTGAGGGAACTTTCCCTGGGCAATCTCAACGTCAGTGTGACGGGCGAATTCCAGGGCGATCACGCCATTATCAAGCATGCGCTCAACGAAACGATCGCGTCGCTTAAGCGCTATATTTCCGAAACCTCGTATGTGCTTTCCGAGCTTTCCGACAAGAACCTGACGGTGGCCATTACCTCGGAATACCGTGGAGATTTTGTGGAACTCAAGGATTCCATAAACGGCATCGTAGCGTCTCTTAACGACATGCTGTATGAAATCGGCGCCGCGGCCGACCAGGTGGCGGCGGGCACCACGCAGGTATCCGCGGGCAGCCAGACGCTTTCTCAGGCTTCCGTGGAGCAGGCAAGCTCCATTGAAGAGCTCAACGCCACGGTTTCCGACCTTGCCGATCATACCAGGAGCAACGCGGCCCGCGCAATGACCGCGCGCGAACTGACCTCGGCGGCGCAGGCTTCCGCGCAGAACGGCAATAAAAAGATGCACGCGCTGCAGGTGGCGATGGAGGCCATCAACGAAACCGCGGGCAATATCCGCAAGATCATCAAGGTGATCGACGATATCGCGTTCCAAACCAGCCTGCTCTCGCTCAACGCGGCCATTGAAGCGGCGCGCGCCGGGCAGTATGGGCGGGGCTTCTCGGTGGTGGCGGACGAAGTACGGAACCTTGCCCAGAAATCCGCCGACGCGGCCAAGGAAACGACGGCGCTCATCAACAACTCCATCAAAAAGGCGGCCGCAGGCACCCGCATTGCGGACGATACCTCCGCCACGCTTCTTGAAATCACCGCAAGCGTGGAGCAGGCCGCAGCGCTCGTCAAGGAGATTGCGGAAGCTTCCAATGAGCAGGCCACGGGCATCGCCCAGGTCAACACCGGCCTTTCCATGATGGGCGACATGGTGCAGCAGAGCTCCGCCACAGCGGAACAGAGCGCGGCTACGGCGCAAGAGCTTTCCGGCCAGGCCGATATGCTCCGGGAAATGGTGGAAGAGTTCCGACTGGCTGGCGAAGAAGAATAATCTGTTTTCCAGCAATAAAAAACAAAACCGGCGGATATTCCGTCGGTTTTTGTTTTGACGTCTCTCATTTATTTTGTTACAATAAGAACAAACGTTTCGGAGGACATATATGCCGAGGTATGAGGTAAAGCAGTTTCCGTTAAAACAACTCAAACTGTTTTTATATGGCGTTATTCTGGTAGCCGCATCCGCCTTTCTTGTGACATCCGACGCCGTAAAAGAACGTTATGGTATATTGGCGGTCGTCATCGGAATAGCAGGTTTGGTTATTTTTACTGCCGGGCTGATTGGGGTGGCCCGCCTGCTGTTCCAGCCATATCTGCTGCTGGCGGACGACTATGGGATTACCGACAACAGCGCCCTCATATCCATGGGATTCATTCCATGGGAAGAGATTGCGGATGTGGGCTATGTCAAATACATGGGCAATCACAATATCTGCATTACGCTTTCGAACCCGGAACGCTACCTTGAAACGCTTCCTGTGGCAAAAAGAAAGGTAGTGGAGAACAATATCGCACATATGAGATACCCCGTTTGGATCGCGCTCAATACCGCGGAAGAGAAATCGACACAGATTGCGCGAACCGTGCGCGGCTTCCACACGGAATACTTAAAGCGAAATGGTCTGCCCGTGTCCAAAACATTCTTTGCGTGGCCCGCCCCGCGGTCCCTATGAGCCTTGAACACGGAAGGCAACATACCATTCCCCTGTTATAAACGGGCCGCCGGAAAATCCGGCGGCTTGTTTTATTGCATGTCTTTACCCTGCATACATGACGGCGTCAAACGCCGTCTCGTCCTGCTGGCCGTTGATATACGTGTAGCCATCCCGGAATTCCATGGGCAGAGTTCCCGTTCTGCCGTCCTCCATACGGAAACAGATAACCTCCCGCTGGTCCGTCGCATAGGGACGCAGGCGCTCGCCGCTCCGGATCTCCCCGGGCGCAAGCGCGCCGTTTTCAAAAAATTGCGCTTGCAGGCCGGCCTTAGCCGTCAGCACCCGGTTAGGCCCGGCGTCCTGCAGCATCCAAAGGTCAGGGCCGACCGACTCAAATGCAAAGGAGGAAGAAAGCGCATACTTGTGGTACCCGTTCCATGTGCCCAGCGTATATACCCAGGCGCGCAGCATCCAAACGCCTTCGTATACGCCTTCCACAAAGCCGGTTACACTATCCGTATTGGTAAGCGACTGGCCGTCAAATGTATAAATGACCGTTTCATAATCATCTGAAGCATAATCGTAGCTGAGCACGATGCAGGGCTTGCCCTCCGCATTGTAGGCGACAAACGCATCCTTGAGGTATGCCCGCACCACTTCGGCAGCATACGTCTGCCCGTTTTTTCCCACCGTGATACCGATCATTTCGGAATCCGGAGCGCCGCTGTTCTCCAGTATGTTCAGCGTTTCCAAAGCCCCGTCCCCATCGAGATCAAACTCCTGCGGATAGTCGGGATATACGCGCACATAATCAAGCCTGCTGTAAACAGCCTCCAAAGCGTCAGCAGGCACGGGCTGCGCAGCGGAAGGCGAAATCGTTTCGGGCGTACTTGCGGGAGGCAGTACCCCTTGGGCAGGAGTTTCCTGCACAGCTTGCGTCTCCATGGGATTTTCCGGTTTCTCCTTCCCGTTTGGCCCTAGGATCTCCCGCATAATTTGGGGCAGGCAGCCGGTAGCGGCAATAAGCAGCATAATAAGAGTTAACAGCAGCGCAATCGCCTTTTTCATATATCCTCCTGTTATAAACCGAATGGAGCCATAGCGACGCGGGCGACATGCGCCTTACGTCGATTTGAGAATACCGCTAGGCTTTCCCATTGTCAACCGCACCAGCGTACTTATAGCCCGCTTGCCATTCGCCCTGAAGGTTCCAACTTCAGGGCATTTTTTTATAGCTTTTTAAGAAAACAATTTATCTGTGAACAATATAAGGACGTTCTGGGTCGTTTCTCCGAATGGAACCAGAAAAAGACAAAAATAAAACTCAAAAAAGACAATGGTAGGGCTGGTTTGTGACCATACGGGTTTATCATTTTCACAAGAGGATGGAAATACATACCTTTGGCCGATATTTTGTATCGGCCAATTCCAGCATAAGGGGTGCAAAGCGGGATGAAGAAACAAAGCAAGAAAACATTGGCCCTCTGCTTAGCCATATTGCTGATATTTGGGCTGTTCCCCACCACGGGCTTTGCGGCGGAGGGAGATGACCCTGCTATATCGAGCCCTGCCCCTGTTGAGACAGACGGCGCAACGCCCTCCTCGTTGCCGGAACCTACCCCCCCGTCTTTGCCGGCAGAAACGCCGCTGCCCACTGTAACGCCGCTGCCTACGCCTACGCCGGTCGATATAACCACGCTGGCGGGGGATGGGCTGTATCAGTATTTGATGACGCTCGGGGAAGGCGAACTGCACGCTGTGCTTGACCTGCTGACGGAGGAGCAGGCAGCGTCTTTGAAGCCCCTTGTGACGGCAGAGGTGTTCTACACGTGGTTTCCGGAGGCGATCTCCAAGCTATCTGGCCAGGAACTCTATAACGAGCTGCTTACCATATATACGGCGAACGAAGAGCTGTTTTACGGCAGCGTGCTGCCGCAGCTGGCGCAGGGACAAATCGATTCCCTGTCGAGCTATCTGACGGTTGAGCAGGCGTTTGTCTGGTTTAATATTAAGAACTGGGAACCGACCGAGCCGCACGCCCCTAACAATACGTACGCGGGTGACTTCATGCCCCCCGTCGTGGGTATGGCTAAGGCGGCTGGCATGCTGCGTGGCCTGGGCGGCCCCACGGCAATGGCCCAGGGCCAGGAATCTCCCCCGGTGGATGATGACGCGGATGGCATTGCGATGTCCAAATCCGTATCCCTGACCGATGAGACCTATAAGATCAAAATGGAGCTCTTCACCACAGGCGTCGTTACGGAAACCGCCGTGCCTACCGATTTTGTGCTGGTACTGGACCAATCTTCCAGTATGTCTGTTTATACGGATTTCCCCGGCACCAATTACAATTCAATTTCCGGAAATAGCAGGAGAAACAGCAACCTGTATACGCTGGCCAACCAATACAACCTGTTCAGACAAGTGAGCGGAGTATATTACCCTGTCAGTGTAAGCAGAGTGGATACGAACCCCAATCCAAATCAAACAAACTATTCCTATACCTACTCCTATACAATCAACGGTACTGCCTACCAATCCAGCGCTTCCAACGGTGACTCCACGGTGTTTGATCAGTGGCCGCTGTATACCGCGACATTGATCAAACGTATCGACGCGCTGAAGATTGCGGCCAACGCCTTTGCGCAAAAAGTGCGGGAAAACGCAACCGCCACGCTGAACCACCGCATCGCAGTCGTCGGGTTTGGCAGCCAAAATGCCGGTACCGGACTATATATCGGCGGCACTATGTATTCGTACGGCAATATCACAACGGCGCGTTACCAAAGCGCGTTCCAGGATATGTCCACAACGCCGGGGCGAAACAATGTTACAGCTTCCATCAATGCGCTGTTGGACAATAACGGTTCCAGATATACCCGGTCCGATCTCGGTATGGAGCTTGGCAAAAATGTTCTGAGCAACAATCCGGTACAGGGATCTCCCCGCAACCGCGTGGTCATACTCTTTACCGACGGCGTGCCAACGATAGAGAACCAGTCCGATACGACCCAACTCAATACCACGGTTGCCGGTAACGCCATTACACAGTCCTACACGATCAAGAACACGTACGGCGCCACCGTGTATACCATAGGCGTGTTTACGGACGCCCAGCCTTCCGACATGTCAAACAATGTCAACCGCTACATGAACCACGTTTCCAGCAACTTCAAACAGGCAACCACCCTGGGCGGTACGTTCTCCGGCTCCACCGGGAACGGATACTATCTTACCGCCGGCAACCAGCAAGGCCTGAACACCGCGTTCGGGAACATTGCCAACAAGACAACGACGCCGACAATACCGTTAGGCAGCGTTGCGGTGGTACGGGATTTCATTACGCCGTACTACGCAATGCCTACAGGGTTAAATAAAATCGTCACCAAGACCGCGGCAAAAAGAAGCGACGGTACGTTTGAAGCCCCGGTCGTCGTGACCGGGCTCAACGTAAACATCAATTCACAAACGCGCTGCGTCAGCGTGACAGGCTATGACTTTGACGCGAACTGCATCACCAATACACCCAAAGCGGATGGCAGCTACGGCAAAATGCTGATTATTGAAATAGACGTCACGCGCGCGCCCGGGTTTATCGGCGGCAACGACGTGCCCACCAATACGGATGCTTCCGGCCTGTACCAGACCGGCTCCGCCACAGATGCGCTGGAGAATTTTGTGGTACCTGTGGCCAACGTGCCCATTTTATACCACAGCTTCAATACGCAGGATAAAAACATCTACGCGGGCGACGACGTCACGTTAAACGACCTGTTCAGCGGCGTGTACACCACAGCCGGAACCGGCGGGAACAACTATACGCTGGGCGATTTCGTTACAAACGAATACGCAGACGTATCTTATGCAATCTACAATGGCACCACGCTTTTAGGGACCTATGTCGTAGACGCAGGCGAAACTTTAAACGACGGGTCCTGGACTGTGAGCGGTTTCTCCGGAAAATACGAGGACGTGCTGAACGATACCACAATCACGGTAAAAGCCACCATAACGCCTGCAGACCCTGAGCCCAGTACAAATATCGGCGAGGCGGGCAGGGTGCAGGACCTGACCGGTACAGCCGACGTCAACGTATTCAAACCCAGCATCACCCCGAAGGATTTGAGCGTCCACCTTACGCAGAACCCGACCGCAGCGCAGCTAAGCACAATTGCGCAGACCGCATATACGGTAACCTGGCTGCGTGGCGGGCAGACGGATGCACAAGCCGGGCTGAGCGGCGCGCCTGCGCTCGCCTATACCTATACGAATATCCCCGCATCCTATTCCGAGGAGGATTGCGATATCGCCCTTAATTCGGTCACAAGAGCCGACAGCAGCTTAAACATCACGTCCATCTCGACCCTGAATAAGACTCCCAACGCGACAGCGGACAAGAGCTTGCGGCTGTTCATATTAAAGCCCACCGTGGTCTGCTCAGACTTTACCGTGTTCCTGGGCTGGCAGACAAATCTGCCCTATCGCTACTCCAATGTTACATGGGCTGGCGCCGCGGAAGCTCCGCAGGTTGCGGCCCCGTTCATGGAGGCGCCTGTCGTCACCCGATCCCCCGTGCTGGTCAGCGGTACCACGCCCGGAACGGACCTTACCGCATACGCGCCGCTTGGGACCTCTACTTTCAAAGTAAAGACCGAGATCGGCAGCAAGGACATCACGGAGCATACCAAGTTCAAAAACGGCTCAGCGGATGTCACCTCAGCCGCGCAGCACTTTACCATTACGGTCGTTACCGGAACGCTCACCATCACCAAGGACGTGACGGACGCGCTTCTGGGTGAATCCTTCCTGTTTACCATCGGGGTGGATACGGACGGCAACGGTACTGCGGAGTATACGTTCCGCGAAGTAGTGCAGGGCAACGGCAGCAAGGACGTCACCGGCCTGCCGGCGGGGACCTACACCGTGACCGAGGATACGAACTGGTCCTGGCGGTATGAGAATGCCCCGGACTATACCTGGGACCGCGGCGATACAAAATTGGGTGAAACCATAGACGATATCAAAATCAAATGCACCGTTGAAAACTCGACCCGCGTGCCCTTCTGGGTCTCCGGCGAGAACAACGCGGTGAACACGTTTAACACTTACAGCCCCACGGTATAACGCGCGATACGGAGGAAACGTCCCTTGCCGAAGACAATGAAAGCGATTTGGAACCTTCTTACCACGGTGCTTGTGACATTGGTCGTGTTGCTGGCAATACTGCTTGCCGGTGTCCGGGTTTTTGGATTAACGCCGTTTGCGGTGCTCTCCGGCTCCATGGAGCCAAGTTATCGCGTGGGCAGCCTGATCTACGTGAAGAAGGTCCCGCCGGAAAGTATTCAGGTGGGGGACCCGATCACATTCGTACTCAATGAAGACCTCGTCATCGCTACCCACCGCGTGGTGGAGATAGACAGCGTGAACAGCTTCTTTATCACCAAGGGCGATGCGAACGACACGCCGGACGCCATGCCCGTGCACTTTCAAAACCTCATCGGCAAACCCGTGTTTACCGTGCCCAGGCTTGGCTATGTGGCCAGCGCCCTCTCCTCACCGAAGGGCATGATACTCGCGGGCACCGCCGGCATCGTGCTGCTGATACTGGTATTTATCCCGGATCTCCTGAAAAAAGCGGAAGCGGCCGACGCCCGCGCAAACGTACGCAAAGCACCCAAGCATCCGGAGGTGTGAACCATGAAGGGGATTATAACAAAACTTAATAAAGGACTGTTCATTATGGTTGTCGTACTGCTGTTGGCGGTGGCCTCCATTGGGGGTACGCTCGCGTGGCTGACATCCCGTACAGTCGAACTGGACAACACCTTCTCGCCGGGCGAGGTGCCCAACGAGGTAGAGGAAGACCCATTTGATCACGACGTGAAAAGAAACGTTAAGATCAGGAACCAAGGCGATGTCGACGCCTACATTCGTGTGGCGCTTGTGCCCATATGGCGCAATGCGGACGGCTCCACCGGCTCCGGCCTTCGTGCATCCTTGGACCAGTGCACCATTACATGGGGACACAAGTGGGATAAAATCGGCGAATATTACTACTACGAGGATGCCGTTCCCACAGGGGAAGCAACCGAGTATCTCATCGTTTCCTGCTCCGTGAAGACGGGATTGGGGGACGAGTACAAGGATAAAAAGTTTGAGCTGCAGGTGCTCTCGCAATCCATTCAGTCGGAAGGCATGGGCGAGGATTCCGAGACTCCGCAACAGGCCTTCGCCCGTGCGCTTGAAAGCGATACCGGTACCCCATGAGGCCCAGCCGCAACCGCTCGGCTTACTATAATCAACATTTAAAATAAACGGAGGGAAAGAAAATGAAGAAGTTGTTGCTGATATTGGCTTCAACCGTGGTGGTGTTGGCAAGTGTAGCAGGAACGCTGGCGTGGCTGACGTCCTCAACCGCCACTCTTGACAACACGTTTACCGTTGGCGATCTCACCATCACGCTGGAGGAGCCCGGTTGGCCCGAAGGCGGGAACCCGAAAATCGTGCCCGGTTCTATCGTTACCAAGGATCCTACCGTTACGCTCGAAGCGGGAAGCGAAGCATGCTTTGTATTCATGAAGGTGGAAATTGGGCAAACGCTGTTGTCCGATGCCATACAGTCAATCGACTACAGCGCCGCTTGGACAAGAGGCACAGGCACGGGTACCGGCGGGAACGGCGTTCCCACGAATGTATATTTCCGCCAGGAAGCCGCTGCCCCGGCTGAACGTGCGCTGACCCCGCTGTTTACCACGGTCACGTTTAAGAATACGATCACCGGCGAACGGCTTACCCAGATCTGCGAGGGGTACGAGGGACATCCTGCAGAAGGAATCAAAGTAACCGCATACGCCATCCAGAGTGCGAACCTCCCCGCCCAAACTGCGGCGTCGGCCTGGTCAATGCTCGCCGAGCAGGAAAGCCTCAGCTGAACGGCAAAAGAACCGAATGATAATTATCGGAGGAGAAGGCAATGAAGAAGAAGATACTTGTGCTCTCTCTGGTCGTTTCCCTCGTAGCCATTACCGCGCTGGGTGTGACCCTGGCGTATTTCACCGCGACGAGGACCGCTACCAATACCTTTACGATGGGGAATATCGACATTATGCTGCGCGAGCCCACATGGGACGGATATGATTTTGATGATGCCACCACCCCGGCATTGCCTACCAACCCGGCAGCAGGAAATGAAGGGCTTGGGTTCTATGTAGCAAAGCCCCTCATGCCAGGCGACGTAGCGCCCAAGGACCCGCGGGTGAAAAACACGGGCGACCACCCCGCCTATATCCTGTTGGAGTTGAAAAGTGCAATCGACATCAATTCCACCACGGACTCCTTTGTACTTGGCAATTCCAAGCTGGCAGGCGATTTTAGCGGAACGCTGCTCAACAATGAGAACTGGTACCTGGTACACGCTGAGGCCATCCCCGGATCCTACACAACGATCCTTATTTATGGCAAGGCCCTGGCCAAGGGCGAGGTAACAAGCGCCCCGTTCACCAGCATCGGGCTTCCCACTGATTTCACCAGCGAAGATCGCGGCAGCCTGGACGGGTTTAACATCAGCATCACTGCGCACGCCATTCAGGTGGAAAATTTGACGCCGACACAGGCGATCGGTGCACTGTTCCCGGACCTTGATTGACCCGATATTAGACAAGAGGCGTTCTCCGGGGCGCGGTACCCGCGCCCCGGAATAACCCCGAATAACCGTAGGATTGCTTCCCTTGCCTTTGATCCATACCCGCCACGCGGGCACTAAGGGGGATGAACATGACAAAACGCATTTTAAGCCTGAAACGGACCGGCACAGCAATTGTGACCCTGTTGCTGATGCTCGCATTCGCGGCGACGGCACAAGCGGCGGATTCTTCCGTCACCTATAACGGAACCTATGCCGGTTCTTTATTCGGTTTCGCCCCCGATTCCGGCTCCGGCAAAGGATTGTTTCCCGATTTTCAGAGTATGATGCCAGGCGGGACCTATACGCAGAAAGTAAAGATCAGCAACGTTTCCTCCCAGCGCATTGAGCTTTTCCTGCGCGGGGAACCGGCAAGCGACGTTGCGGGGCTTTTGAATAAGGTCACAATAGAAGTCGAGGACGAAAGCGGCAATATCGTTGTACAGGAGAGCAAGCCAACCGCCTCTTGGCCGACCAGCGGCCTCATAACCAACGCGGGCAGATTTGTGCACCTGGGGCGCTTCTACAGAGGGGACGCGGAGACCCTGACCGTTACGCTAAAAGTCCCCGCAGATCTGGGAAATGAGTTCCAGAACGCCATCGGCAAGGTGAACTGGGTGTTTCAGGCGGACGTCTATGAATATCCCGATGATCCCGATGATCCCGACGATCCCGATATCCCGCTCGGCCCTCCTGTGGTAACCATCAATGAAAACCCGATCCCGCTTGCGCCCGGTACGGGGGACAGCGCAAATCCGCTGCTGTGGGGCGGGCTGCTCCTGGTCTTCGCCATATTGCTGGTGATCCTCCTCGTCCAAAAGCGCCGAGGACGGGTATAAGCTTTCAAACATACAACATGGGCGGCGATAAAGCCGCCTTTGTTTTCTCCGGAAAGTCTTCTGCAAAAGGTATTTGAAATGGCCGGTAAGAAGCGGAACCCGAAAACCACTCTTCTCAATATCCTAATAGTCCTCTGCACCACCTCCATGCTGATTTGCGGGACGTTATTTGTGCTGCCCTTGCTCGAATACCGGGTGGGGGATGCGCTGTATGTTGAGCTATCCCGCAATGCAGGCGCTTCCCCGCCTCCCGCGCCGGAGCGCATACAGAACGCCGATACTTCTGGCCCCACCCCCATTCCGCTGCCGATACCTGAGCCCGACTATGATGCGCTGCTCTTAGAAAACGGTGAATTTTATGCCTGGCTGTATTGTAAAGACACGGTCATCAATTACCCCGTAACGCAGGGCGAAGACAACCGGTATTATCTGAACCACCTGTTTAATAAAAAGCGCAATTCCATGGGTACGCTGTTTGTGGATGCGGGCAACGCACCGGGTCTTGCCGACCAGAATACAATCATATACGGCCACCACATGAAGAACGGCTCCATGTTCGCCTCGCTTGTGGGCTACAAGAAGCAGGCGTATTACGACGAACACCCGGATTTGTTTCTGTTTACAAATTCCGCCGTATATCAAGTGGAACTGTTCGCGGGCTATGTCACAAAAGGTTACGCAACAAACGACGTGTACAAAAAAGGCTTCGATACCGAAGCCCTGTTTCTCTCTTTTCTTGATACCGCGCGCGCAAATTCCGATTTTGTGAGCGGAGTGGAAGTCACGGCAAAGGACCGCATCGTGACGCTTTCCACCTGCACGTATGAATACGACGAGGCGCGCTATGTGGTGCTTGGCAAACTGGTACGAATAGAGTAAGCCGTTTCAGGGGCGCCGCCCCCCGAACCCCTACCCAAGGGACACGCCCCTTGGGAATTCCTTTCATCGGAACCCCCTGGAATAGGTCTTTCTGGGGATGGGTTCTTAGGGCCGTCACGGCCCTAAGCGGGTGGTTGAGGGCAGAGCCCTCAACGTATATCTTCCGCCTGCACGTCCACATATGTCACGGGGTTGCCGCAGTATTCCAGAAAGCGCAGTAGATCCGCCGTTTTTAGCACGATGGAAGCCGTGTTGACGTTGGGATGGACGATGATATTCTCCCAATCCGCCACATCCCGGTCCAACAAGACACGCACTGTATGCGCCGCATCGTTAAGCAGGCCCATGGGCGTGACCGAGCCGGGCATGAGTTCCAGCGTATGCAGTAACTGCTCTGACGTTCCGAAGCTCAGGCGGGAAACGCCCAATTGGCCGCTGATCCGTTTTGTCTGAAAGGGCTTATCTCCCACCACCAGCAAAAGATAAAACTGCGTCCCCTGTCGGTTTGTTAAAAACAGGTTCTTGCAGTGGGCCGCGTTTTTTCCGGCGTCAACCGCATTGCAGTCCGCCATGGTCATGGCAGGAACGTGCGTAAAGCGCTCGTAGGGGATATGGAGGCTTTGAAGCGCTTCATAGACGCGCAATTCTTTTTCATCCGGCAATGCGAAGGTCTCCTTGACTGACATCATTCACTGACGTCCGCGCGCAGGAGCGGAAGCATGCGACCCTTGACGGAAGCGGATGCGACCTCGCCGATGCGTTCGGCTCCCATACGCAGATAAAACCCTTCGGCGTTTGGATCTGCTACAATTGCAAACGACCCGGCGCCAACGCGTCTTGCTTCCTCCATGACGGCCTCCCACAGCGGGCGGCCAACCCCCTTGCCGATATACTGGGGATGGAGAAAGAAAAAATCGAGTTCCCATTTGCCGTTCGCTTCGATCAGGCTGAAAAATCCCGCAATATTTCCCCCGTCTTCGAGCACATAGACGTATCCGGCATTGATATGTTTGGCCGGTACTTTTAATTCTTCGCGCACGCTTTCCATAAACGCCGCGTCATAGCCCCAATACGCCTTGGAGCGGAATGTGAGGGCGATTAACTCTTCCCTGTCCTCTATTGTGGCCTTTCGGACCTGCATCGTTCCCCTCCTGCATTTTGCTATACGTCATTATAGCACTTCGGCCGCATAGAGGGAAACGGGGGCGGTGTTACCGCACGCTGCCCCCGTGGAATACGCATTCAAAGACCTTGGTGTCGTCACAGAAAATCTCCTCGTATCCGCTGAACCAGGTAAACTCCCCGTTGACGATGCAATGGTAGGTGTACCTGCCGTTGCGGTACACCAGCGGCCCGCGGAACGGGTACTCCTTGGGCACGAGCATGAGCGCCTCGCCCAATATTCCTTCCTGGTATTGCTCCGAAAGGATGCGCCCGGTATAGTTCATGCTCCAAATCGGCGTACCACCCCGAAAAAGAGCTTCCTCCCCCGCAAACCGCTCCCCGCCCAGGTATGTGTCGTAATAGAAAAGGTCCCCTTCCTCATATCGGTAGTCATGCGAGGACGGGCGGGAGGATGTGCACTTCGCGCCATGCCCCGCATAGGTGTTCTTTTTCGCGCGGCATAGAAAGTCGATCACCGCCGCGTCCGCCTCCGCCAGGGTTCCGGCGTTGGCGTACGCGCAGGCATCCTCTTCCTTATCCCGGAGGAGCTGATCCACGCTTGTCTGAAACAGGTCGCTCAGTTCAAGCAGCCGGTCTACATCCGGGTAAGTTTGCCCGGCCTCCCATTTGGCGACCGCCTGCCGCGACACATTGAGCCGCTCGGCCAGTCTTTCCTGCGACAGCCCTTTTTCTTTTCTGCAGGCCTGGAGTTTTTCATGGAATTTCATTTTCATCACCTCACGCCCATGGTACAAAAATGCGCGCTGCGGCTCTACCAACCAAACGGATCGTTTTTGCCACTTATGGTTGCGGGGACGTTAGGCAAGGGTATGAAATCGGCAGAAAACCGCTTTTAAAAATTGGGGGCGAGCAAAGCGGGCGGCCACTTTGATATCAATGCTGACGGAAGGGTATTCCCGGTTGCAAAAGGCGAGTGGCCTGATTAATCAATAGCCACACTATTGTCACTTGTGATATGGCTCGTTGCTGATGATTTTGAACGCGCGGTAGATCTGTTCCAATAGCACGATGCGCGCGAGCTGGTGCGGAAACGTAAGATCGGACAAGGAAAGCTCTGCGTCCGCGCGGGAAAGCACGGCAGGAGAAAGCCCCAGCGAGCCGCCGATGACAAACGCAATGCGCGTAAAACCTCCCGCCATCCAAGCTTCCATGGACTTTGCAAACGACTCGGACGTATGCCGTTTGCCGGTGATGGAGAGCGCTACGACATATTCCCGCGGACCGATGTCTTTGAGCATGCGCTCGCCCTCGCGGCTCACGGCCTGAATACGCTGGGCCTCGGAATACCGTTCGGGCACGGGTTCGTCCGGCGTTTCGAGCAAATCCAGTTCCGCATAGCGGGATATGCGCTTTTTATATTCCTCCGCGGCGTCGCGCAGGTAGCGTTCCTTCAGTTTGCCTGTGCAAACGATGCTAACACGCAATGCTGTTTCCTCCGTCTATATAGGAAGGGCTTGCGGCAGTTCAATGAACAGATAAAGCAGTACGGCCAGATTGATCAGCACTAAAATCACATAGGTGGCAATCACAGCGCCGGTCCCCTTTTTCTGCGCCGCGGGCGCCTCTTGTGTGGCTGGCTCTGTTTTTGCTTCCGTTTCCGGCTTCAATACGTCAAATTCCAGGCGCCTGAACTCCTCTTTGCCGTCCTCTTCCAACACCTGTTTCCGGTGAGCCGAAGCGACCCTCATTCCTTTATACCCGGCAAAGCAGGCAATAGCCCCAAGCACTACATAAAAGAGCAGCCCGGGAATAATCGCAGCGGTAAGCGCGGCATCCGGGGTGTTAGCAAGCTCCCCCGCCGCAAAATGCGTGATGAGCACCGCCAGCAGGTTGTTGACGCCATGCACCAACATGGCCGGATACACCGAGCCCGTAAGCAGCGTAACCCCTCCAAGCAGAAGCGAGAGCAACAGGTACGCCGGATACGCGGTAGGCTGGAGATGGATAAGTGAAAACAAAATGGCAGTATGCCAAAGCGCCTTTGTTCTCCCCTGCGGTAGCCACGCGTGCATCAGCGCGCCGCGAAAAAGCGTTTCCTCCGCAAACGCGGGGATAATGGCAATCAGGAATATGGAAGCTAAGAGCCTCCACCCGCCGTCCGTAGGGATCGGAGCCTGGAACAGCTCGGTATTCGCGCCCGCCGCCGACCATATCAGCTGCAAAAACCCGTTGACGGCCGTGACTAAGAAGAATGCCCCGAGGCCGATCAAAACCGCCCACGCCAATTCCCAGCCGCTTACGCGGTTGAGCCCGAACGCGTTCTTTCCGCCGTTGCGCTCCACAAATACGGTGGCGGGGATATAGAGGCAGGCGATTTCAACGAGAAGCGCGTTGACCGCGTACAGGCGTACCATGTCGCTCATGGCCCCGGGAATGAGGGAGGGAACCTGGCCCAATACAAGCATGCCGATGCAAATGACGAGCATCCAAATATTCATTTTGCGCGTGGTATTCAGCGTAAGCGGTGCTGAAGGCTTCATGGACCGACCTCCTCAAAAATTCCTAAAATAAATTGCACGCCGTCATGCTTCCAAATGAAATACGCCGCAGGGCCTGTCCCGATGGGACATGGCGACGCGCATGCCGGTGTGGATATCCTCCTGCGCAAGCTCGATCGCCACGGTCTCCATGGCAAGCCGCTCCTCGTTGTTATCCCGGCTCAAGTGGCCCAGTATGGCGTTTCTGAGGCCCCGGGCGTAGAGCCTGCAGAGCGCGCGCCCGCAATCGATATTCGAAAGATGGCCGCGGCTGGAGAGAATGCGCTGCTTGAGCGGGTAGGGGTAACTGCCGGATTTGAGCATTTCGATGTCGTGATTGGCTTCGATGAGCAGGATGTCGCAACCCTCTACGGCATCGATCAACCGCTCGTCGATATGGCCGATATCCGTCAGCACGCCCGCGCAGCGTTTTTCGTGCCGCAGGGTATACCCCACCGGCTCGGCGGCATCGTGCGGGGTGGCGAATGGCGTGATATTGACGTTTTTAATATAAAAATCCCTGCCTGTTTCAATGACGCGGGTACAGCCCGGCGCGATCTCCCCCACGCTATTCGGCATGGCCTCCCAGCAGGCCGCGTTGGCATATACGGGAATGCCGTATTTGCGGGAAAGCACGCCGATGCCGCGGACGTGATCGATATGCTCGTGGGTGACGAGTATGGCGTTTACGGTATCCAGGGGAACGCCGATGGCGGCAAGCGCCTGCTCGATGCGCGAGCCGGTGAGCCCCGCATCCACCAGCAGGCGGACGCCTCCCGCTTCTATAAATGTTGCGTTGCCGGAAGAGCCGGAAAACAGCGGTGAAAACAGCATGCGTGTCCCTTTCGGTCCTATAAGATGCATTCATTATACCATAGAAGCGAAGCGGATATGGTATAATCGCGCATGTGCGTTTGGGCCGCAGGCGAAAATCGCACGCGCATAAGAATAAGCGTTATAGTAGCCACTTTGCGGCTATTATAACACGCCCGCGTGCAATGCGCGTAGAACATTTGCCTGAATGCGCCATCAGCATGCCCGAACACAGGAATATTTAAAAAGAAAATATTGGGAACTGCTCATGTTTTCTAATGAAATTCAATAAGGTAGTAAAAAACAACAAAGGAAGTGGTTTCCTTGCAGGAATATATGGTTGAAGCAGGAGATACGCTCTATTCCATCTCGCGGGAATTCGGCATAACGCCCGCGCTGATATTGCTGGCCAACCCGTCCGTTACGGACCCGGCGCAGTTATCTCCAGGCGTCACGCTCAATATACCGAAAAATCCAGAAAACGCAAAGTTCATTGGCGTCAACGGTTATGCGTTCCCCACCATCGATATGGATGTGCTGCGGCGTACGCTCCCGTATCTGACGTATTTGAGCATATTCAGCTACCAGGTATTGCCCAACGGGAATTTGACGCCGATTGAGGATATAGATCTGATTGTAGCGGCGCGTGAAGCGAATGTCGCGCCTTTGATGGTGATTACCAATATCGGGGAGGAAGGTTCGTTTTCAAGCGACCTGGCGCACACCATACTCACCGACACCGCCGTGCAGGATGCGCTTTTAAACAACGTGGTGAATACACTAAAATCCAGGAACTATTTCGGGCTGGATATTGATTTTGAATACATATACCCCGCGGACGGTCCTGCCTACGTGCGGTTTTTAAAGAAGGTCGTAAGACGCGTGCGCCCGCTTGGCTACATTCTCACCACGGCGCTCGCACCCAAGACCAGCGCGGCGCAGCAGGGGCTTTTGTACGAGGCGCACAATTACCCGGCGATCGGCGCTTTGATGGACCATATCATATTAATGACATACGAATGGGGGCACACCTACGGGCCGCCTATGGCCGTAGCGCCCGCCAACCAGGTGCGGCGGGTGCTGGAATATGCCATCACTGCAATTGAGCCGGAAAAAATACTCATGGGTATGCCCAATTACGGCTATGACTGGACGCTGCCTTACGTGCAGGGCCGCGCCGCGCGCGCGATCTCGTTCGCGCAGGCGGAAGAGCTTGCGGAGGAACACAACGCCCAAATCCAATTCGACCCGCAGGCTCAGGCCCCCTATTTCTTTTACGAGGATGACGAAGGCGTGCGGCATGTGGTGTGGTTCGACAACCGGCAAAGCCTGCGCGCCCGCTATGAGCTGGTGAATGAATTCAATCTGGGCGGCGTAAGCTTCTGGACGATCAGCCGCTTCTCCCCGGTAAGCTATGGCGTGCTTTCAGCGATGTTCCAGATACAAAAGGTAATTTAGCGACAAAAAACAGCCGAAGGTCGCTTTTTCAGAATGTCAATAAACCCTGTCGCTTGTCATTCTGAGCCGAAGGCGAAGAATCTAGCTCCGTTATACGCCCTAATATAGGCGCCTCAAGATCCTTCATTCCGCTCAGGATGACAGTAAAGAGGCTGATACTAAAAAAGCGGCTTGCGCCGCTTTTTTCTTTATATTCCTCTTACGATCTCTTCTATCTCTTCCCTGCTCTCGGCGCCGCGCGCCCGGTTGACGACCGCCGCACGCTGCGCGCCCGAAAGCTGTGCAAAGCGGCGCATGGCGTCCATATCGTTCCCGAGCGCCTGCAGAAGCCCCTGCGGCATTTCCATCACAAGCATCCCTCCGATCTACTCAGCCCTACAGCCTACAGCTTGTTGACGATATCGTCCAGCTCGCCCTCCGTGCGCGCGCCGCGCACGCGGTTGAGCACGGTATCCTTTTCCGGATCCGGAAGGCCGGAAAACCGCTGCATGGCCGCCTTGTTCCGCGATAACGCCGTTAAAAATTCATCCGGTATTTCTGGCATATTGCATCACCTCAAGGGTAGTGTGCGCATATCCTTGGGCGAAAATTCGGGATTTTAGGCTGCGTTCAGGCTGGTTATTATAAAAATGCAGCGTAAACTCGCACCATGCGCCGTATGATCAAAAGTTATGTGAATGCCCTGCCTGTGGCGTTTCCAGCGAATGCTCCGCATTCTCAATGAAAACCAGTTCGCACATCGCATTCACTCTGGTCAGAAAAATAAAACAGGCAGGCATACGCCTGCCACTGGGTATTAACTTCTTGAAATTCGGTTATTTGTGGTCCCTTACAAACGGCATGAGCTTGTACAGGGGTACGGGAACCGCCTTGGGTTTTACGCCTTCTTCCTGCGCAAAGCGCCGGGAAATCTGTTTGAACGGAAGAAAGGGCTTTTGCGCTTCGCTTTCGCAAATCGTGTGGAAATCCACTTGACGCTTTTCGCCGTGCTTTTCCCGTTCCTGCGCGAGTTCTGTCTGGAGCGCAGCGAGCTTCTGCTCCAGCGCCTGTGTTTCTTCGCGGTGTCTGGCCAGGAGTTTCGCGACGATGGGCCGGAGCCTTTCCTTTAACGCGTCCTCGTCCAATGCAGCGACGGGCTCATGCGCAGACTTTTCCTGCATGGAAGAAAGCGCCTCTTTGAGCGCGCGGTTTTCCGCCTGAAGCATGTGCAGTTCCTCGCGCAGCGCGTCCGTCTCCCGGTAGAGTACGGCGCGCATGTCCAGAAGTGACTGTGCCTGCTCCGATGCAATGGCGATAAGCTCCGGCCTCCGGCAGCCGCTAAAATCTATGCGCGGCGTTTCATCCGATCGCCTGGCCATTCTCCAGCCTCCCTGTTTCCACGATCCGCACCTGCTCGGAGCAGCCAAGCTGCTTCCAGCGGTGGGCGGGCAGTTCCAGCACGCTTGCGCAGCCGTGGATATAAAAGCCCATGCGCCCGGGTTCCATGGCTTCCTCCACGGACAGTACACGCCCAAGCTTATCCAAGTATACCACGTCGATTGGCTCGCGCATGAAATAGGTGTGGACCTGCGAGCACGGGTGCAGCAGCAGCCCTTCCTTAATATCCCGCTCGCCCATTAACCCTTTCAGACGATAGAAGAACCGGTCCGCCACGCGGATGCGTGCGAGCGCCTTGCCGTCCGAATACAGAATTGCGTACTTCATAACTCCACCTGCCCAATCCAGTTTTTATTACAATCCCTTTTGGGGTTAGACCATCAATAAACTTTTTTCAGAGGCTTTGCCCCCGAACCCCCACCCAAGGGACACGTTCCTTGGGAATCCCTGAGGGCAGAGCCCCTAACGTATCTTTTTCAAAACGCCCTGCCTCTTAGGGGATCTTTACCGCAAAATACTATTTGAACGTATCCATCACGCGGATGATGGTGGGGCCCAGCAATATGATGAATATCACCGGGAATATGAACGCCACCATGGGAAGCAGCATTTTGACGGACGCTTTCATACCCTTTTCCTGCGCATACTGCTTGCGCGCAAGCCTTAGCTGCTCCGCTTGGGTTTTTAATACCTGTTTGATGGGCGTGCCCATCTGCTCGGACTGCACCACGGCGGAAGCGAGGGATCTTAGTTCCGCAACGTCGTTGCGCTCGCCAAGCTCGGTCAGCGCCACGCGGCGGGGCTTGCCCATTTGAATCTCCATGGCGGTGACGGTCATTTCCTCTTTGAGCGCGCCGGTGAATTTGTCTAAAGCGCGCCGTAAGGCGAGATCAAAGCTCAGCCCTGCGTCTATGCTGACGGTAAGGATGTCGATCATATCCGGAAGCTGGTTCTTGATGGAGCTTTGCCGCACGCGAACCCGGAAGCGCACATAGTACACCGGTACCAGAAGCCCCAGCATCAGGGCGGCAAGCATCAGCAGCAGTTTCAAATATGTTTCGAACTCCATTGACCGCAGCAGCAGCGCCGCGGGAAAGAACAGCCCTAACGCTGCCAGCACGCGTACCACAAAGAAACCGGAAGATCCGACATACATGCCCGCCATGCGCAACTGCCGATCCATTTTGCTGTTGACAGCGCTCTCTTTTTTGGGCTTTACCAGGCGGCTGAAAGCATGGCGGAACTGTTTTAACAACGGCACGATAAACCGCTCATGAAAATCGGCGTTGAGCTCATCCAGCAGCGCCTTATCGGTTTCCACAATGCGCTTGATGCGCCGCTCTTTTGCGCCCAATATCCTGCGGGGGCGGCTGAACAGCAGCAACACCAACACAAACGCGGACGTCGCGCTGGTAATGACAAGAAACTGCATGTCGTTCCCCCTTCCTATAACCTGTCTATAACCCTTTTTCGAGGGCTTCGCCCTCGAGGTCTTAGTACTTCACCGATACGATTTTGCGGATCAGCATGTAGCCGATCGTCTCCATCACTGCGGCGGCGATGAGCATGATATGCCCTTCCTGCCGCCCAAACAACAGCTCCATATAGTTGGGGTTGAGCAGCAGCAGCAGTATGGCGAGGAACACCGGCATCAAACCGATCACCATACCGGATATGCGGCCCGTGGCGGTGATGGTGCGTACCTCCTGCTTGACACGGATGCGGTCCGTCACCGTCTGGGCGATGTTATCGAGCACCGCCGAAAGATTGCCGCCCACCTGCTGGGAAATGAGTATAGCCGTTACCATCAGCTTGACGTCTGCGCTCGGGACGCGACGCGAGAGATTGTGTAACGCCCGCTCCGTGGTGCTGCCCAGCTGCAGCTCGCGCATCACGCGGCCAAACTCTTTGGAGATCGGCTCCGCCATTTGGTCTGCCACGGTCTGCATGCCCTGCTGAAACGTCAGGCCGCTTTTTAAACAGTTGCTGACGGTGGTAATCGCTTCGGGCAGTTGCTTTTCGAACGCGATGAGGCGCTTATGGCGGCTGTGGCGCACATAAAACGGCGGCAGCGCGAGGCCAATGCCGGTAAGTGTGATGGAAACAAACGCGTGCGCTTCCATCAGCGCGGAAATGGCGGGCGGAATAAAGGAAAGAATGATCCATATGAGCAGAAACTCCTCGGCCCGCATGGGCACGCCCGCGCCTGCAAGCTGATCCACCAGCACGGTGGAAATGGGGATGGGCGGCTTCTTCTCCGCCCGCATGCGCTCGCGGGACAGGGGGGCCTTTTCGCCGGAAAGCTTTTCTATGCGGTCGCCGCCTCTGAGCGTATCCCGGTATACCCTGCGCAACAGTATCACACAGAGCGTAAACACCAGACCCGCTGCGCAGAGCGTCAAGAATATACGCATGTTCTTCCCCTTCCCGTTGTTAAAGGCGCTACTGGAACCATTCATCATACACCGGAACGCCGTTACTGCGGATTTTCGATACGCATTTCGGGTATACGCCCGTGCTTTTAAAGCGCCCGTTGAAGCGCCCCTGCCCATCCGTCGAGCCGTCGGTTTCAAACGCGAATATGTCCTGCATGCTGACGATATCGCCTTCCATGCCGGTGATCTCGGTAATACTGACCACGCGGCGGGAGCCGTCCCGCAGGCGGCTTTGCTGCACGATCACGTCAAGTGCCGAAGCGATCTGGCTTCTTATGGCGTAAAGCGGCATATCCACCCCCGCCATCATTACCATGGTTTCGATACGGGAGATCATATCCCGCGGGGAGTTGGCGTGGCCGGTGGTGAGCGAGCCGTCGTGGCCGGTGTTCATGGCTTGGAGCATATCAAGCGCCTCGCCCGAGCGGACCTCGCCTACTATGATACGATCCGGCCGCATGCGCAGCGCGTTTTTGACAAGATCCCGTATGGTGATTTCCCCCCTGCCCTCCAGGTTGGCCGGGCGGCTTTCCAATGTGATGACGTGCTGCTGCTTTAGCTGCAGCTCCGCCGCGTCCTCTATAGTGACAATGCGCTGGTCCGAAGGAATGTACGCTGAAAGCACGTTCAGTAGCGTCGTCTTGCCGCTGCCCGTGCCGCCCGCCACCATCATATTGAGGTTGCCCTTGACGCAGGCTTCCAGGAAACTGGCCATGCGCGGGGTGAGGGAACCAAAATTGATGAGATCGTGCACGGTAAAGGGGGTCTTCGAAAACTTTCGGATGGTGATGACCGGCCCTACCAGCGAAAGCGGCGGAATGATGATGTTGACGCGGGAACCGTCCTTTAACCGGGCGTCCACCATGGGGCTTGCCTCGTCCACATGGCGGCCTATTGCGGAAACGATCTTTTCGATTACCTGCGTTACAGCCTCTTCATCCCGGAAGCGGACATCGGAGAGCTTGATTTTGCCGCTCTGCTCCACAAACACCTGCCTGGGGCCGTTGACCATGACCTCGGTCACGCCCGGGTCGTTTAACAGCGCCTCAAGCGGCCCCAGGCCCATGACCTCGTTAAATAGAACCGTAGACAGCCGCGCACGCTCCACGCGCGTGATGGTGTCCGAATAATCCGCAAGCACATCGTCTATGACGTTTTGCACCTGCGTCGCGTCCGGCTCCACATTGCCACCGCGCAAGCGTTCGATCACAGCGGCTCGTACGCGGTCAATAATGAGCAAATACTGTTCCTGCTTGGTTTCCTCGGCGGGCGTGGGGACTGCCGCGCGTTCTTCGTGCGGGGCGTCCTCGGCGGGCCTGTTGAGGCGGCTTTGCAGACTCACCGGATCACCTCCGACGCAAGCTGGATAAGCTTCCTGCCTAAAGCGGTTCTCGGCTCTTCCAGCACCACCGGGCGGCCGATGCACTGGCACCTATCCGCCGTTTTATCGTCCCGCGGGAGAACATGGGCGGGCAATACACCCAACACCTTCTGCGCATCCTTGACGGAAAGAAAGGCTTTACAATCCTTGTTGTACACATAGCGGATCTTTTCCTGCAGCTGCAGGGAAGAAAGCACCGTCTGCGCGGTATGCGCGGCCTTGATTGAGCCGATATCCGGCTGAACCACCACAAGCACCTTATTGGAATTTTCCATGGCGGTAATCGTGGTATCCGCGAAGTTACTTGGAAGATCGACAAATATGCAATCGAAGAACGGGCGCATGACGGAGAGCACGCTCTCCACATGCCGCGGCTCCACATACTCCCCGCTTTCGGGGGTATTGGGGCCGGCAAGCACGCTTAATCCGCTGTAATGCTGCACGGTAAAGCCGCGCAGCACGTCCATGCTGAGCGCGCCCCGCTCCTGGGCGAGTTCCGCTATGGTATCCTTGGGCTGCATATCGAGATACAGCGCCACGTTCGCATACTCCAGGCAAAGATCGATGATGGCGGTTTTCCGCCCGGCCTTTGCGAGCGCCGCGGCCAGGTTGACGGCGAGTGTGGTCTTGCCCGTGCCGCCCTTGCCGGAATAGACGCTGATGACCTGCGTCTTTTGTACGGGCGCATTACCCGCCAGGCCCGCGCGCACCTGTTCGAGCGCGCCTGCCCGGCGCACGGCGTCAATAATCGCGTCGTCCCCGTCCTCATAGGAGACGACCAGGCGTATGCCGGATTTGAGCGCCTCGCGCGTCAACGGCATGGAAAGCTCCTGGGTCAACAGCATCAGCGCACAGCGGGGTACGCTCTGGTAAATACGCTGCGCGATATCGAGTGCCGCGGCGTTTTCATAAAGAAGAAGCGCGACGTCGGGCTGCAGGCCCTGGGCCTTCTGCACGCAGGAGGGCACAAGATCGCCATAGCCGACAATTACGATATCCTCGGCGTTCAATATGCCCTTGATGCGGTAACGCGCGTCCTTGTCGCTGCTGATGACAAATACCCGTAGCTGTTCCATGCAATTCTCCTATGCGACATCCTTGTATTCGTACACCGGATGCACATACACCGGCGGGGAAACTTGACCCCGATCCTCCGCGCCGCGCAGCAGGAGGTAGATTTTCTGGTTCTGGGTGGCGAAGTAAAGCTTCATTGCGTCCGAAGGCGAAAGCTCCACGGTAATGGAGGAATACGTATAGTTGGGGTTCGCCTCGGTCTGGGTTTCGGTCTGGGGCCGGGCGGCAACCTCCAATATCAGCACGTTTTCAAGAAGCATCTCCACGGCGGGAATCTCCGTGACGGCGCCGGTTTCTTCATCCTCTTTTGTGGCCACGGTGGTGGCCATGATATCGACATAGTCATTTTTATTTAAGTAAAAGCCTACGCCGGAAAGCTCGTCACTTGCGAATGTCACGGCGCGCATGCCATCCTTAACCACGTAGGCAAGTTTGCCGCCTGCGGTGGTATCATCCGAGGCGATGTTGCCCGTTACAATCTGCTGGCCCGCAGGAATGCGGTAGCGGCTCATTTTGCCCACGACGTCCTCCATCTTTGTGGCGGCGCCGGGGCCGATCCACTCGACGGCGGTGGTGGCGAGCGTCACCATATCCGACGTAATTCTTGCGTTTTCCTCTATGGGGACGGCCGATACCACCACAGTGCCCGTATGAACGACGACGGTCGCCTTCTGCTCGAGCTGCGCGGTATATAAATATACCGCAACGCCGGTCAGCAGCGCCACGAATACGGCTATGATGTAGATCTTCTTCATGCGTCCCCCTGCGGCGTAAAACCGTTAAATTCAAGCTCCAGCCGGGTAATATCCCGGTTTCTTTTTGTTAGACCTTCATTGTAGTTTTGGCGGATAATAAAAAGGTGTCCCCCGGCGTAAACATGGCCGCGATGGGCGTAAGCGTGGGGACCGCCTTGGTAACGGTAACAGAAATGTCGTTTCCTGTTTTGTTGAGCGTAACGGTCAGCGT